>DASWUY010000092.1:0-5219 GCA_036401435.1 Acidobacteriaceae bacterium
GCGAACGTCGTGTCAAAGGTGCCTTGGTAGACGAACACCCCGCGATCGATCGTATCGATGGGGCGCACGGACATGAAGGGTTGATAGGGGCTCAGCAGTACCGAGCCAAACTCATAGCCGGTCAGCGTGCCGGCGCTCACAAAGACGGTACCCGTGATGGAGGGGGGAGCGTCCACCTGCTGATGCATCCACATACTGTCGGCTGTCGGCAGCTGTCGGCAGGGTATGCCGTAAGCGTGGTAGTCAATGGAGGGCTGCACAAAGTAGCCGAACCAGCAGTCCTTGATGCCATGCCGATCGACGTAGGCCTTGACCGAAAGAAGCTGCTGGCCCCAGTCCACATTCGAGTCCGTCAGATAGCGGTAGGTCTGGGACGGCCCACCCCAGAGCTCGTTTGAGTAGGCCAGGTAGACCGGGTAGCTGCGCATGGAAGAGACAGCGTGGAAGAGCAGCAGGGTCCCGGCGACGTACACCCAGCGGCGCTCGACCCGTGCAAGCGCCACAACCGCCCCCGCAATCAGCACGGCGAGGAAAGGATACATGGGCAGAATGTGACGCGCCCCGATGTTCAGCCCGGTGTCCATGGCAATGAGCAGGTAAACCGCGGGAGGAATCAGGAGAAAGTACAGGCGGCGCCGGCCCCGCAGCTTGCCGCTGGCCACCGCATAGCCGGCAAGGCAAAGCAGCAGCATGAAGCCCAGTGTGGACTTGATCAGGAAGGCGGCTGGGAAGTAGTAGGGCACCCCGTGAGCATGGACCTGCCCAAAGAGGTAGGTCGAGAAGGACTGCCCTGCCACGGACTGGATGCGAATGTCTGCCAGGCCGTACAGGTACGACTCAGGCAGGATGTGCCAGCGCTCCAGCAGCAGGTAGATCTTGGCTTCTACTCCATGCAGGGGCCGGATGTACTCGGTGAGGCTCGGCGTCATGGACCCGCCGCCCGGATGCGCGGAGAAGCGGAAGCCGTAGGTGGCCCAGAGCACGCCAAGCCCGATGGCAGCTGCTCCCGCGAACGCCGTGGCGTACTGCCGCGCGACCGCGCTGCGGGCCTTGCCGGAGGCGGGCCAGAGCAGCTCAAAGAGCGCGAGCACGAGACCGATGGGCAAGAGCAGCACAGCCGAATGCTTGGCCGCCAGGGCCAGCCCCGTGACCACGCCCAGCGCTGCCAGCCTGCCCCAGGAGGGCTGCTCGCGGAAGCGGTACAGCAGGTAAATGGTCGCGAACATCAGGCAGGTGACTCCCATGTCTGTCGTGACATAGGCGCCATGCGCGATCAGGTTCGGCTCAAAGACAATCAGCGCCAGCGCAAAGAGAGCCGCACCTCCGCCGAACATATCCAGCGCCGCGACGTAGAGAACCGCGCCCAGCAAGAGCGACAGCAGCGCTGCGCTCATGCGGCAGCGGAAGATGATCTGGTTGGCTCGGGCCAGCCCGCCATTGCCGTAGATCAGATCCCTTCCGTCCAGGTAGGCTTCATCCTTGAAGAAAGCCAGGCCTTTCGGCGCTGGCGTCTGCAGGTGCATGGCCAACAGAGGGAGCGTGGCCAGCGCCTTGACCAGCGGCGGGTGCTCAGGGTTGATGCCGAAGTCTGCTGTCTTCCAGCCCTGGTAGCCGGCGAAGATGTGGTCTCCTTCGTCCCAGCTAAGTGATTGGTGCCGCACCGACAGCGTAAGCTCCACGGCAAAGAGGAGGAGCAGCAGCAGTGCGAGCCCATGCATACGACGTCGGCTCATCGATCGTCCCCCCTTTTGAGCGAGGCTCAGCAAACAGGCCGCGCAAAAACCGCTCCCGTTGTCGGGTGCCAAGATTGGCGCGGCTCCCTGTCGGAATCGCGGATGCATACGCAGGCTGAAGTATGTGCCACTCTGCGCAGGTACGAGGGTGTCCCAAGGCGGTGCATCCTTGTTCGAACCATCCGCGTCTGGTCAGGTGCAGCGATGGTTACATAAGAGGAGAGCATACCGGTTCCGCTGCCCTTTGGTGTTGACTCATTCTGGCGGTACGCCTATGATCTCTCCAGATTTGGAGAGCGTCTCCGCCTCGCCGCTGACAACCACGCGCCCCAAACTCGTCACCAAGGATCGCCTCCCTTGCCCAAACCGCCGGCCACAAACACCGCGAGCTACCCCGACACGCTCTACGGGCCTCCTGATTTTCCCAACCTCGGTGCAATGGAGGATCGACAGCGCCTGTCGCCTGCTGCGCTGCGCGCCTTTCTGCGCATCATGTCGCGGTGGGGGGTGCGCGACGAAGACGCCCGCGTGCTTTTGCGCGAGGTCTCGAACGGCACCTACTACCAATGGAAACAGGATGGCGTCAAGCTGCTCGACCAAGACCGGCTGATGCGAGTCTCCTACCTGATCGGCATCTTCAAGGCCTTGAATATTCTCTTCAGCCCGGCGCTAGCAGACCGTTGGGTCCAGCTGCCCAACAGCAATGCCATCTTCGCCGGACGCACGCCTTTGGCCTACATGCTGCGTGGAGGCACGCCGGCCATGGAAACCGTGCGCCACCTGCTCGATGCGCGCCGCGGCGGATAAGGGGCGGCCCATGCGGAGCAATCGGAAGATGGCAGAGGCCGGGCCGCTTGGCCGCCCGGGCTTGGATGGGACCGACAGGGCCAGAGCACAGGACGGCGCCCAAGAGCAGGAGGGCGCCGGGCTCGGCGACAGGGCCCTGACCCTGCATGCCGGCGAGGAAGGAAACCCGGACGCACCTGGGGCAGGGGACGTGGGCCTTTCGGCAAGAATGGGTTTGGTGCCCGGGCCGGCACTCGTTCCCAGCGTTCCCGAGACGGCGGGAGAGGTGCGCCTGCCCCCGGTGTCGGAGGCCCGGCGCCTCCCATCCAGCAGGCTGCTCCCCTCCAAGTACAGCGAATCCGTGCTCACCCGGATCGTCGACCAAGAGGAGGACCTGCAGCTGATTTTCGCGCTGGACAACGCGACGAACGAGCGCCTGCTGGCCGAGCAGAACCTGCGCCTGGGCATCACCGCGCGCGAGCTCGTCTTTACAGTCCCGCACTACAGAATTATCAATGCGGCCTTCACGCACCCGCATCCCCTGGGAGGCCGCTTCTCCATGCCCTTCCGGGGAGCCTGGTATGCAGGGCTGGAACTGGCAACAGCCAAGGCTGAGGTTTTGTTTCATCGAACGCTGCAGTTTGCTGAGATCCAATGGGATCAGCGCGAAGAACTGGAGTATGACGAGTACGTGGCGGACTTTACCGGAAGCTTCCACGACCTTCGCGGCCAGCCTGGCGAAGCACTCGCCACCGCAGCCCTGGGGCAGGGGGACCAGAGCGGGGGCAGCCTTGGCCTGGTTCATGCGGGCGCCCAGGCACCGACCCCCGGTGAGTTCGCCGCCTGCCTTCATCCGCGCAGCTATGTCGCCTCGCAAAGCCTCGCCATCCATCTGCTTGAGGCAGGTTCGCCAGGCATTCTCTATCCCAGCGCCCGTCGGCCCAAGGGGCACTGCATCGCATGCTTCCGCCCGGCGCTCGTAGCCAACGTGCGCAAACGCGACCTCTACCGGCTGACCTGGTACCCGGACCGGGCAGCGACGTTTGTGCGCTGCCCGCGCGGTACACCCGGAACGGCCAGCGCCGAGTCGCCGGCCGAACCAGGCTGACCTCTGCGCGGACCTCCGCGCTGGCCTCTTCGCTGAGCTCTTCACTGAGCCCTGCCCGGCGCGATGACCTTGGCCCCGCCGGGCACCGCTTTAAGATAGAGCTCTGTCGGCTGGTCCTCTGCTAGCGCATCTCGTCGGCGAGCTGTCCCTCGGCTCCGCCTTCGTTCGAGAGGCGCAGCGTGCAGAGAATGTCGCGCAGCAGCGGCTCGCTATTGTCCTTGCCGGGCAACCACAGCCGCAGCCAGTAGTAGCCGTGAACGTAGACCAGATTGGCGTTGAGGACCGCATCCCGAACCATCGTCTGTGTCATGGCCAGAACCATCTCATCGAGACTTGAGGCCGAGACAGCCCGGAGCGGCGGGAAAGGCGCCTTGAGCAGTTCACCAGAGCCGTACCAGAACTCATTGCTCGCGAGCAGACCGCCTTCCACGCGAATGCCGTGCATGCGCTCGCAGGCTCGCAGCAGTTCGGAGTCGAGCCGATCCTCAAAGCAGACCGTCAACTGCTCCGGAGCCCGGCTGATCCGCAGCGGCAGCGCTCCAAACGCCTCCACCAGGGGCTTGGGCAGGAAGGGTGCCATGCGCTCGGGCGCAAAGGCTCCTACCCTGAAGACGGGGCACTGCCACTGGATGCTGAGAGCCGCAGCGAAGTCCTCTTCGGGCAGCTGGGTCTGCTGACGCAGCCAGGTTCCCAGGCGGCCAGCCCCGGTCAGCCGCTGCGACCGGAGGGCGCGCTCCAGCTGCGCCTCGGTGATGACTCCCTGGCCCACCAGGATCTCGCCGATGCGGACCCGGGTACCGACTGCAAGAGCGGCCGCAGTGCTGAGCCCGTGTTCGCGGGCAAGGGTGGAGCGCAGCATCTCTTCCAGGCACTCTGCGCTGCAGGGACGGCCGCCGGCAAAGACGCACCCACCTTGGTCCAGGCTCCAGCGCCCTGCAGGCTTCTGGCACTCGGCATTGCTGCACACCGCATCCTCCGGAACCCTGTTGGTCAGGCCGCCTGCAGCCTGCACACTATGTGCCGGCATTTCGATTGCACCGCTCTGTGGCATGATTCACTCCTTGGAATGACCTCTTGGAACCGAAGGCGCCGGCTAAGAGCCTGCGCCCGAAAACTTGGGGCTAGCTCACCCGGCGTGCGCGCATCGCGCGGACCGGCTTGCTGCCGTGGCCGGCAAGATCGGCCAGCAGGGTGCGCAGATGCTCCACTGCGGCTGCATGAATCTGCGAGACGCGCGACTCGACCACTCCCAGGATCAGACCGATCTCCTTCATCGTTCGCTCCTCGTAGTAGTAGAGCGTCATCACCAGCCGCTCACGCTCGGCCAGCTTTTCAATGGCTGCTGTCAAGAGCGTCCGGGCTTCGCTTTCCAGGCACTGGTGCAGCGGATCGTCCGTGCTCTTTGCGGGTATAAAGGCCAGCTCCTCCTCGCCTGAATCCTCGGAGCGCTCGGAGTTGAGCGTCGATATTTCGAGGCCCTTCAACTCGCCCAGCAGCTGCTGGTAGTCGCCGAGCGCCATGCCAAGCTCGAGCGCCACTTCGGCTTCCGCCGCAGGGCGATTGCATCGCGAGGTAATCGCGCGCTGAGCCTC
>DASWUY010000093.1:0-1834 GCA_036401435.1 Acidobacteriaceae bacterium
GTCCGCGGTAGCGGCCAGCTTCTGCGCATGGAAAGCAATCGAGACCTGCTCCCCCGGGTCCGCCCAGCCCCAGATGTGGATCGGCATCTCTCGCTGCAGCACGCCATGATCGCTCAACAAGTGGGGCAGGCGAACGTCGGCGTGCCCGGCCAAACCTGCAAACAGTGCCAACCCCAGCCACCCGCACCTCTGCCAACGCATCGCCAGACTCCTTTGTCGACAAACGGAATAGAGAGAATCATACCGGGTGAGCGGTGCGCAGGGCGCGGGGCGGGACTGCTGCGTGCCAGCTAACTCCGGCCATGCTCGCCACATCCTACCGGTTTGGAGACAAGGGTATGGCGGATGAAAAGATGGCACCCGCTCAAGAACCTCGGGGGCTGGGCGAACACACCCGGGGCCTGGCCGGCGAGTATGCCCATGAGCAGGGCTGGGGACTGCACGAAGAGCAGCGCACCCGTCTGCCCGAGGAGAAGCAGCAGTTCGACGGGGGAACCGACTACGAGTATGGGGCGCAGGACTTTGGCGACAGCCCGGTCGACACCAGCGCCGTTCAACCCTCGCCGCAGGCGATCGAGGCCCTGCTCGGTAATGCCGAGTCAGACGGCAGAACCCGCGACATCGACGAGAGTCTAGACAAGGGAGCCTGAAAGCATGTCACAGTCGCACGCACATCCCCCTCACGAACCCAAGGCCAAGCACAAACCCGCGGCGCCCGCAGCAGAAGGAGTGCCTGATCCGGCGCCGGCTATCCCTGCACCCGAACATGGCAGCCACCCCAGGTCGCATGCGGCGCACCTTGAAGAGGCCGGCTCGGTGCATACCAAGCCGGAAGGAAACCTGCGCCAGGGTTCGGCGCCGGGCGCGCTTCGCGAGCCACCCCAGCGCATCAGCCGGGTGGGCAAGCAGCACCGCGGGCAGTAGGCATCTGTCGCAGATTCAGTCGCGTCGCTGTCCGTGCTTCAAAACCAGCCGGTGTGTGGGTCTCATCAAAGCATGCCGGCTCTCCTCCGCCGGGCCATACTACAGAGAGCATCGATAATCGCAGCAGAGGCACCTCGCGCGCGCGCGGTGCTCTCGGGGGAGAGTTCATGCAGGACGAAGAACAGCCGCAGGACGCGGCAGAGATGGGCGGGCAGGAGTCCGCAGGCCAGCAGAGCTACTCCGGCGCGCCCTGCAGCTGGCCGGTGTCGCGGCGGGACTTTGTCAAAGGGGCAGGCGTGGCGACCGGTGCTGCGGCTCTCGGCCTCTCGCCTGCAGCCCCTGCTTTTGCCGAGCCGCAGGCAGCCGATCTGCCGATCACCCCGGTCGCGCTCAAGATCACCATCAACGGCGAGCCAAAGCAGCTCTCGCTGGACCCGCGCACCAGCCTGCTGGACCTGCTGCGCGAAGACCTGAAGCTGACCGGCACCAAGAAGGGTTGCGACCACGGGCAGTGCGGAGCCTGCACCATTTTGGCTGACGGGCGGCGCATCAACAGCTGCCTGGCGCTGGCGGTCTGCTACGACGGCGCCCAGATCACGAGCATTGAAGGCTTGGCCAAAGGCGACACGCTGGACCCCGTGCAGCTGGCCTTTCTGGAGCACGATGGCTACCAGTGCGGCTACTGCACGCCCGGCCAGATTCTCTCGGCGGTCGCGCTCCTGGCCGAGGCTCACCGCGGCGCGCCCAGCATCGTAACCGCAGATCTGCGCCGGACCGGCCCTGTCGACCTGACCATTGAAGAGACGAAGGAGCGCATGAGCGGGAACATCTGCCGCTGCGGCGCCTACCCCGGCATCGTGGCCGCGGTACGCCAGGTCTACGGCGCCGGCAGCCCGTCTGCGGCCAAGCT
>DASWUY010000094.1:0-4820 GCA_036401435.1 Acidobacteriaceae bacterium
CCGCCACTCCACCCCGGATACTCGAGGGGCGTGGTGGCTATCGGGGGATCAAAAGACGCCAGCTCCGGCTGCATGCGCGCCTTGGGCAGCGCCGCCTCGAGCGTCGCATCCTCGCGCAGCCGCGGGCCCCAGTAGAGCGTCTGCAGCATCTGCGCATCGTTCACGCCAACGGCGTAGCTCATCTCCCCGGCAGAGAGCAGCCAGGTCTGCCCGGAGCCCACGGCCGCAACATGCATGGGAAGGGCGGCCGGTGCCGACTGCGCCCACACGGGATGCGGCAGGGCGGTAAGCAGGGCAATAAAAGGCAGGGCTAAGAGCTGGCGTCGCATGCAGAGGTCCCCCGAGAAAGCACTGGATGCGAGCGGCGATCTGCCACCATGCCGACTGCGGTTCAGACAGGCCTGCCTCGCTCCACAGAGCCTAGCAGGCGAGCACGCCGCTGCCTAGGTCGCCACGGTACGCGTAGCGGTGCGACAGCTGCCGGACGGGATCAACGTGCCGCAGCCTTGCGGGCCTGCCCCGCAGCGAGGCGGTAGCCAGGCAGATACTTCCCCGGATGCGGCTTTGACTTGAACATGGAGTATGCGTCTGGCGACCACTGTACCCAGCACCCGCCGCAGCATGCCCGGCGGCCGCGCCCAGGTCGCTCTCCTGCCCAGGGGCACTGAGGGTCGCCTGCTCTGCCGCTGGTGTGGCGTTGAAGTACCGCGCGGCCGCAGAACCTTCTGTTCCGCCCCATGTGTGCACGCCTGGCGATTGAGGACGAGCCCCAGCTTCCTGCGGGAGCAGGTGCTGGCCCGCGACCGAGGAATATGCTCGCGCTGCACGGTAGACACGCTCGGTGCCCACCGGCTCATTCGTCGTTCACGCGGCGAGCGGCGCAGGCATCTGCTGGCGCTATGGGGACTGACGCGGCTCACCCGCAGAAGCCTGTGGGATGCAGACCACATTGTGCCTGTGGTCGAAGGCGGCGGGGAGTGCGACCTGGAGAACCTGCGCACGCTCTGCCTGCACTGCCACCGGGTGGTGACCCGAGCCCTGCAGGCCCGGCGCCGGGCCGTGCGCCTGGCAGGCGAAAGCGCGGTAGGATAGCCGCAGGCACCGCGCCCGGAGGGCGAAATCGGCAGACGCAGCGGACTTAAAATCCGCAGGCCGCAAGGCTGTGGGGGTTCAAGTCCCCCTCCGGGCACCACGAGTCTTGCCGTTGATGCGCCGCTGGTGGGCCGCTTCGCCCACCTTGAAGCGTCTCGCTCGCCAAGCATAGCGCTCGGCTTGCCAGTCGTCAGGCAAAAGCAGTAAAAGGTGGACCATGTCCAAGGCCATTGCTACCCTGATCGTCGGCATTCTGCTCTTTGCTGTGGGCGTTGTTGGGCAGAGCCTTACCCGCGCCAAGAAGCCTGTGGCGCACCACCACGACCGCCGCGGATTCACGCTGATCGTGACGATCGGCTCCATCGTGCTGGGAGCGTGGCTGCTGATTATCTCAACCGTGCACCTGCTGCACCTGCATCACAAGGCCCTGCACTCCTAAGGCGCGCCGGATCCCGGGACGGAGGCTGCCCGCTGCTCGACCCGCATCGCGCCCCACTCTGGCGTGCCTCGGTCACTCTTCTGCATGCAGCACCGTCTCAAAGAGCAGCAGCGCGGCCGTTGTGAAGACGACGTCGTAGCCGGCAAGCAGCTCGAGCCACAAGCCCGGATCAGCCTCACCGGTCAGGATGGCCTGAGCGGCGGAAGTCATGGCCAGCAACGCCGGAATAAAGATGGGAAAGAGCAGCAGCGGCAACATGAGCTCGCGCGAGCGGGTGCGAATGGAGAGCGCCCCGAAGAAGGTTCCGTTGATCACCAGCGCCCAGGTCCCAAGCGGCAGCACAAGAAAGAGCAGCCAGCCCTGGCCCTGGGCGTGCAGGTTGTAGAAGACGATGAAGAGCGGGGCGAGCAGCAGCTCGACTGCGGTGACAAACAGGAAATTTGCGAGCACCTTGGCCAGCAAGAGCGCTGCTGCAGGTGCGGGGCTCATGCGCTGAGCGTCCAGCACCTGGTGGCGCAGCTCGCGCGACCAGGCTTGGTTGAGGGCGGTGGTGGCCGCAAACAGAATTGCGACTGAAAGAATGCCGCCGGCGATGCGCCGCGACTCGGCCTGCGTTGGGTCAAACGCGAGCGAGAAGAGGACGACGACCAGCAAGGCGAAGAAGAGCATGGCATTGAGCGCATCCTTGGACCGCCACTCCAGTCGCAAGTCTTTGGCCAGGTGGGTGCGGGTAGCGGCAAACAGGCCGGGCGGTTGCCCGGGATCCGGGCGGCTCATAACGGCCGGGTGTCGCGGGTAAGCGGGGCGAGGATGGCGTGCGCAGCCCGCAGGTAGTCAGACGGCGCGAGCAGGAGCTGGGTGCCGCGAGCGCCCGCCGAGACAGAGATCAGGTCGAAGAGCTCGATGGTCTCGTCGGCGTAAACGGGAAACGCTTTGCGCGCGCCAAAGACTGTGACGCCGCCGCGGATGTAGCCGGTGAGGGGCTGGACATCCTTGAGCGGCGCGAGTTCCACGCGGCGGGCCCCGGCGGCGGCGGCAAGCTTCTTCGGATCCAGCTCCGCGTCGCCGGGAAGAACAGCGAATAGGTGCTCGCGCGGGCCGTTCGCCGAGTCCGCCAGGCAAACAAGCGTTTTGAAAACCTGCTCCGGAGGCAGGCCGATCTTGCGCGCGACCGAGGGCGCGGAAAGGTCGTCCGGGTCAATCTCGTAGTGGCGTAGTTCATAGGCAATGCCAAGCGAGTCAAGAACGCGGGCGCCATTCGTCTTCATGCCCGCTCCTCCACCGTGAGGCGGCCGGCGTGGAGCAGGAGCAGTTGGTCGGAGAGCGGCTCGGCGAGCTCGCGCTGGTGCGTCGTAAGGACGATGGTGCGGCCCTGCGTGCGCAGCCGGTCGAGCAGCGCAAGCATCTGCAGAGCGCTGGCACGATCCATGTTCGAGAATGGCTCGTCGAGCAGCAGGAGCGCGGGCTCTGACAGCAGCACGCGAGCGAGCGAAACGCGTTGGCGCATGCCCTGTGAGTACTGGGCAAGCGGCCGCCCGAGCGTGGGATCGAGCGCAACCAGGGCGAGCGCTTGCTCTGGCATCAGGCCGGGCACCGGAGGATAGAGGGCGGCGTAGTAGGCCAGGTTCTCAAGCGCCGAGTACGCGTCGTAGAGCATAGGGGCGTGGCTCATGTACCCGATGCGTGTGCGGGCGTCAGACGGCGTCTGGTTGAAGATGCGCAGCGTGCCGTATGTGGGTGCGAGGAGGCCGGCGAGCATGCGAAGCAGGGTAGACTTGCCCGCACCGTTGTCGCCCAGCAGCACGTAGCATCGCCCTGCGTGTAGGTTGAGGGTGATATGGCGCAGCGCGACGAAGGTGCCATAAAGCTTTGAGACGTCCTGCAGCTGCGCGATGACCGCTGGCGGGCGCGCGATTTCAGGTCCAGGCTGGATAGCGGGGGTCATGCTGAGGGCGAGTATATCGAGGCTCTCGCCCGCGAGTTGTGACTCAGGGTCAATCCGGATCGCGCCCCGCCCCTTTCTTGGTGCGCGTGGGGGCAGACTCGATGCAGCGGTCAGAGACGCGAACGGGATTGGCCATCTTGCCTACGGCGGCGCGGGTAAAGGCCCGGTAGAGCCGGTTGACATCGACCTTGCTGCCGGTGCGGACCTCGCGCTCGACGGCCGCGTGCATCGCGGACAGCAGCTCGTCGCGCAACTCGTTCAGCACCTTGTCGATGTAAAGGTAGGGCATGAGGCGATTCTATCTCCGGCGAAGATGCTTCAACAGATGGCCAAAAGGGCGCGCGCCGGCCCTGTTCTGGTCGCGTTGCGCACCCTATCGGCTGGCGGGAGCTGACCTCCGGCGCGCGTCAGGCATGGCGATGGACTGCCGCGCGAGGCGATAGCGCACGGGAAGCTGCGCGCCCGGGGTGAGCAGCTCGGGGTCGATCACGCGATCGCTCCAGCGCATGCGCACTCGGATGCGGACGTGGGGCTCGCCGGGAGGCGTGAGCGCGAGCGCGACCTCGGTGACCACGTACGGCAGGTGTGCCACGCGTACGGCCTGGAGCACGGTTGCCGTGGCCGGCCGTCCGAAGTAGCGAACCCACTGCCGCGCCAGGATCAGGTAGAAGAAGATCGCAACCAGGGGCAGCGAAGAGAGCCCGAGCAGCCACTCTCCGGCCTCGATCCATCCTGCACTAGGATTAGAACCCATCCGCCGCTATGCCGCCGGCCGCGGGGTGGCGGTGGCGCTACTCGGCGGCGCAGCCGGCGGGGTGCTGCTGGAGGCGGCGCGAGGAGTTCGGGCCGCCGCAGGAGCGGGTGTAGCGCCCGGCGCAGGCGCGTATTTTGAGGCGCACTTGGCTTGCAGTTGCGTGGCGTGAAACACTCCGTCGCGGCCGTAGGTGCCGATGGCGAGAGCCTGCGAGTTGTCCTTGAAGGTGTCAGGCGGTGGCTCTACGCCTTGGTAGGCCACAGCGAGCCTGCGGTCGTTCTCGACCAGGACAAAGGTGGCGCTGGTGCCGCGATGTTCGATGGACCCGGGCTGCACGTTCCCGGCTACGCGCAGGTGGCGTGTGTAGGCCTTGCCACCCATCTGCTGCAGCTCGTTGATCGTGACGTAGTAGCTCTTGTCCGACTGGGTGCCGGTGACGGCGAGCGCGACGATCACCGCGACAAAGATCGCGATGGCGATGCCGATGCGGATTTGCTGCTTGCGTTGGTTCATGCGCGGGTGATCTGCATCCATCTTTGAGGGTAGGGGGGTACGCCGGGCGCGTCAAGCAGAGCCCGCAGGGCCGCGTC
>DASWUY010000095.1:0-2843 GCA_036401435.1 Acidobacteriaceae bacterium
GGGACGGGGAGTTGTGGTGGGGGTGCTGGGTGCGGTTGCGTGGGGGGCAGGGCAGTATGCCGGGCACGCCTTTGTCCAGAGCTGCGATGAGGAAGACAACGTGCAGGCGCAGGCCAGGCTGGTGCCGCCGGGGGCGAGTTCCCTGCTGCTGCCCGGCTTTGAAGGCACGGACGAGTACACGCCCCGGGGCGCAGACAACGGTGAGGTGCAGCAGGGATTGCCTCCGGTTCGCTGGATGGCCGAGCCCGGCGCGGAGGAGGGGGACGACAGCACTACGCCCAACCCGGCCTGGCAGCCGGCTGCGGAGGTACGTAGCGGGGCGAAGATCACGGGGCTGGAGTGGGAGCCGGAGGAGAAGCGGCTCACGGTGATCGCGCCGGCGGCGGGGTATGCGGTGCTGCGGCTGATGGACTACCCGGCATGGGTGGTGCGGGAGAACGGACGCGTGCTGGCGGGGCGTCCGCACCGCGAAGATGGGCTGCTCACCATTCCGGTGCCGACGGGGCGCACCCGCGTGGAGGTGAGCTACGTGACCACACCCGACGTGTACGCGGGGCGGGCGCTGTCTGTGGTTTGCCTGCTGGTACTGGCCCTGATTGCGGCGCGGGAGAGGCGACGGAGGGTGCCGGTTCGTGCTGCGTGACGCGAGGCGTGGATGAGGCTCGGATATGATGAAGCCTGCATGGAACTGGACGTACGCGCCATCCTCTCGACGGGCCTGGCGGCAGCAGACGAAGCGCTGGACCGGCTGCTGCCACCTGCATCGGCGATCCCCACATCCATACACCAGGCGATGCGGCACAGCACCTTTGCGGGTGGCAAGCGGCTGCGGCCGATCCTTGCCATGGAGGCGGCGCGCACCGTCAACGAGGCACAGTCGGGGCGCGGGGGGGATCCTCTGCCGGAAGGCGTGGCCGACCTGGGCGCGGCCCTCGAGATGCTGCACACCTACTCGCTGGTGCATGACGATTTGCCGGCGCTGGACAATGACGACCTGCGACGCGGCAAGCCTACGTGCCACATCGTCTTCGGCGAGGCGATTGCGATTCTTGCCGGGGACGCGCTGCAGACCCAGGCTTACAAGGTACTGGCAGCTCTTCCCTGCCCTGCAGAGGCGCGAGTGCAGATCATCGGCCTGATCGCAGAGGCGACGGGGACGGTGGAAGGCATGATCGGGGGACAGGTGCTCGATCTCGAAGGAGAACACTCGAAGCCCACCGCGGGGTCGGTCGATGCGATTCACCGCGCGAAGACCGGTGCGCTGATACGCGTCAGCGTGGTGGCCGGAGGGGTGTACGCGGGCGCAGGCCCGGAGGACGTGGCGCGGCTGACAGAGTTCGGACGCAAGGCGGGGCTGGCGTTCCAGATCGTGGACGATATCCTGGACTTGACCCAGGACTCTGAGCAACTGGGCAAGACGGCGGGCAAGGACCAGGCCAGCGACAAGGCTACGTGGCCGGCGGTGCATGGGATCGAGGCGTCGCGCGAGCATGCGCGGGAGTACATCGGGCAGGCGTTCGAGGCGCTGGGGTCCTATGGCAGCGCTGCCGCAGGGCTGAAGGCGGTCGCCGGCTACCTGGTCGATCGCACGCGCTGAGGAGCCGTTGCGGGCTGCCGGGAGCCTCAGATGGAAGGAACAGGATGCCACTGACGGAGGAAGACATTCTGACCGCGCTGCGGGATGTGAATGACCCGGAGCTGCCGGTCAACATTGTCGATCTGGGGCTGGTGTACAGGGTAGCGGTGAACCCCGACCCGGATGCGCCCGGGATGATCCCGCGGCAGAGGGTCGAGATCGACATCACGATGACGACCCAGGGGTGCCCGGCGCACGCCATGATCCTCGAGCAGGTGCGAAATCGGCTGGGCGGGCTGCGGGAGCTAAGCGAGTCACAGGTGAACCTGGTGTGGGAGCCGGCCTGGACCCCGGAGCGCATCAGCCCCGAGGCCCAGAAGAAGCTGGGGATTGCCTAGCGCTCAGCCCTGGGCGCGGGCAATCGACTCGCGCAGACGCATGGCCTGGTCGCCGAGCTTTTCGATCACACCTTCGGCGCGCACCAGGAAGTCCTGGCCCTGGCGAATGTAGGTCGGCAGGCTGGCCCAGAGTTCCTGCGCGGCCTCAGGCCGCTCCAGCAGGGTGATGGCGGCGCCGGCCGTGGCCACCGCAAGCGCGGTGCGGCGCTTGCCGGCGACGAGGAGCACGGCGCCGGCAACCAGCGAGGCGGCGGCGATGTTGCGGGTCCAGGGGAAATCTTCAGGCACCACGTTGGCGACGGCGTCTCTGACGCCCTGCGAGGAGATCTTCACACTCTTCAAATCCATGTCCGGTTCCCTCTTCCTGGCCTTCTGAGCGGAGTGGCAGGCGCACCACGTTCGCGCAGAATGGCGCACACCAGTGTCTGATGCACCTTGCCCGTACGCCGGAACATGGAGCGGGCTAGTCGAGGTCGAACTCGCGCAGCGGCCGCTCGTCGGCAGGGCTTTCCTTGGCTTTCTTGAGCGCCTCGGCAAAACGTTTCTCCATCAGGTCGTCCTTGTGCTTTTCGGCGTTCACGGCCTCGCGGAAGATGCTTTCCTTTCGGCCTTCCTGGTCGCGCATGGCACGGGCTGCGCCCTCGAAGTCCTCAAAGGTACGCTTGCGCGGCGCGGGCGTGTGGCTGATGACGGCGCGCAGCTTGGGGTCGATACGCAGAACACCGCCGCACTCGGGGCAGGTGACCTCAAAGATGTCTTTCACGGCGGCGGCTCTCCTTGTCTGCTGGATGTCTACTGCGATGCCGGCTAGAGGTATAGAGCCTTGTGCCCGGGGCAGGGCTGTGAGGCTGCGTGGACCAGGGTGGAGG
>DASWUY010000096.1:0-2981 GCA_036401435.1 Acidobacteriaceae bacterium
AAACATCTCACTGCTACCACCTAGATTCTCTTCAAACCCGCACTGCGGCAATCTCCAAGGGGGAAACACTCCATGAGCAGTATGAAGCTCAGCACGCGCCAGGTCGATGGCGTCACCATTCTGGACCTCAGCGGACGCATCGTCCTCGGCGAAGGCAGCGTGCAGCTGCGTGATGCCGTCAAGGAACTGCTGGCCAAGGGGCAGAAGCACATCCTCTTGAACCTGGGCGACGTGAATTATCTGGACAGCTCCGGCCTCGGCGAACTGGTAAGCGCCTACACCACGGTGCGCAACCAGGGCGGCGAGCTCAAGCTCCTCAACCTGACCAAGAAGGTGCACGACCTGCTCCAGATCACCAAGCTCTACACCGTCTTTGACGTCAAGGACGATGAGGCGACCGCCATCGCTGCCTTCTCCGCTGCCTGACCCCCCGGTACCCTCCCCCGGTACCGGCTCAAGCTAACCGCAGAAGCCACATCCCTCACCCCAGCGGCGCCCTCTCCAACCCGCGCCCGCACGCACCGGGTGCTTAGGGACTCAGCAGTGCCCGCACGATCCCGAACCACTCCTCCTGCAGGCTGCTCTGGGCCATCGGGCGTCCCGCCTGCTCGTACCAGTACGCCGCATTTCCAGGCTCCCCTTCAGCCCGGTGCAGGTAGGCGTGCACCCAGGCGCCTGCCGCTTCGGGCACATCCTGGGCCATCAGGTGCGCCTTCTCCCAGTCTCCGTGCGCCTGCCACCACATCGCCTCGACCAGCGGGGGCAAGCCCGCTGGCGGCGCGTGATGGTTCACTGTCTGCTCCAGTTCCTTGGCTGTCATGGTGCCTTCCCTTGTACATCGCCTCGGCCTGTTTGGTCGACCGCTTTCATGTGCGACGAAAGGAGTCGCATATTGCGCTATGATGAAACCAGTGACCGGGCTGAATCAGTTGCGCGTGGGATCAGTGGGCATCGTCGAAGAGTTGACGCTGCCCGACGAGGTGCAGCACCACCTGATGCACATGGGCTTTGTGCCTGAGGCACGGGTGCTCGCGGTGCGCCGCGCGCCAGCCGGCGACCCTACCGTCTACTCCATTGACGGCTTTGAAATTGCGCTGCGGTCCGATACCGCCCGCTGCATCCTGATCTCCGTCCAGAGCCCGGAGCCTATCCAACAGGAGCAGCGTTCCCGCGGCCTCTTTGGGCTGAGGAAGAACGGCTCCGGCAAGCTGCACCTGTCCAGGGCGACAGGGTAAAGGCCAAGGTATGAGCTGCCACTCCACCGGCGTGATCGATCTGCCGACCGAGCCCAAACCCCCGGGAAAGATCCGCACCGTGGCCCTCATCGGCCCGCCCAATTCCGGCAAGTCCACGCTCTTCAACCGGCTGACGGGCTTGCGGCAAAAGGTCGCCAACTACCCCGGCGTTACGGTCGAGCAGCATTACGGCAGGCTGAGCGGCATCAACCGGGCAGACCTTACCCTCATCGATCTGCCCGGCATCTACTCGCTCGACGGCCGCTCCGAGGATGCCCGCGTCGCCATCGACGTGCTGACCGGCAAGATGCCCGGCTCGCCCCAGGTCGATGCGGTCCTGCTGGTGCTCGATTCACTCCACCTGCAGCGCCAGCTCATGCTGGCCGCTCCGGTGCTCGCGCTTGGCCTCCCTACCCTGCTGCTGCTGAACATGACCGACCTGATGGAGACCCGGGGCGGCGAGGTCGACACGCTGGCCCTGGCCCAGGAGCTGGGCGTGCCCGTGGCGCGCATCAGCGCGGCGCGCGGCTTCGGCCTCGACGCCATTCCCCGCTTCCTCGCCTCCAGGGACCAGAACCTGGTCCAGATCCAGGCGGCGCGGCTGGAGCTCCCGGTCATGGGCAACGCCCGCTCCTACCGCCAGTGGGCTACCGGCGTCAGCCTGCGCACCCGGTACAAGGCCCCGCTCTCGCCCGAGTGGACCCGCAGACTGGATGGCCTGCTGCTCGGCCGCGTGACCGGGCCGCTCATCTTCCTGGTCGTCGTCATCGCCGTCTTCCAGGCCGTCTTCTCGATTGGCCTTCCCTTCAGCGACTGGTCCCAGCAACTGCTCAACCACGGTGGCGACCTGCTCGGCCGGCACCTGGCGCCTCTGTGGCTCGAGTCACTGCTGATCGACGGCATCTGGAAGGGCGTGGCCTCCGTGCTCATCTTCCTGCCCCAGATCCTGCTGCTCTTCCTCTTCATCGGCATCCTTGAGGACTCGGGCTACCTGGCGCGCGCCGCCCTCATCGCCGACCGCGTCATGCGCGTCATCGGATTGAACGGCAAGGCGTTCATCCCGCTGCTCTCTGCCTATGCCTGCGCCGTGCCGGCCATCATGGCCACCCGCACCATCGAGAACAAGCGCGACCGTTTCGCCACCATCCTGGTCGCCCCCTTCATGACCTGCTCTGCCCGCCTGCCTATCTACCTGCTGGTCATTGCCGCCTTCGTTCCCAACAAGCGCATCCTGGGCGACTTCTTCGGCCTGCAGGCTGCTGTCATGCTGGGCCTCTACCTGCTCGGCTTCCTGGCCGCGCTGATGACTGCCCGCCTGCTCAAGTCCTCCATCCTCAAGACCTCTTCAGCCCCCTTCATCCTGGAGCTGCCCCAGTACCGGCTGCCTACCTTCCGCTCGCTCGGCCTCAGGCTGCTCGACCGTGGCGGCGTCTTCCTCAAGCAGGCAGGCACCATCATCCTCTACGTCACCATCGGCCTCTGGGTCCTCAGCCACATCCCCCTTAGCTTCCACTCCGGCCACCCGGGCAACTTCCCTGAGCTGGCGCACTCGGTCATCGGGCGCCTGGGCCAGTTCATTGAGCCTGTCCTGCGGCCGCTTGGCTTCAACTGGAAGATCGGCATCGGCCTGCTCTCGTCCATCATCGCGCGAGAGGTGATCGTAGGCACCTTGGGCACGCTCTACGGCTCTGACCCTGCGACCCATGCGCTCGACCTGCAGCAGGCCCTGCGACATGACCTTTCGCT
>DASWUY010000097.1:0-4763 GCA_036401435.1 Acidobacteriaceae bacterium
CTGGGGCTGATCCCGGGCCTGCCCAAGTTCTCCTTCTTCTCAATCGCCGGGCTTCTGATGTTTGCCGCCTGGAAGATGAAGAGCGAGAAAGCGGTGGAGGACCCGGAGGCGCTTGAGGCAGTAGCGCCCGCAGCGGGCGCGTTGGCCGCGCCGGCGGCGCAGACCATCGATGCCATGGATGCGGTCCTGAAGCTGGACGAGCTGACGCTCGAGGTAGGCCTGGGGCTGGTGCCGCTGGTAGATGCAAAGCAGGGCGGGCAGCTGCTGACGCGCATCAAGAGCCTGCGCAAGAGCCTGGCCCAGCAGCTGGGGTTCACGGTGCCTTCCATCCACATTACCGACAACCTCACGCTGCGCGAGGGCGAGTACGTGGTGTCTCTGCGCGGGGTAGAGATCGCGCGATGGGAGTTGCGCCGCGGATCGCTGCTGGCCATCAGCTCCAACCCTGCGGCCAGCTTTCTGCCTGGGCAGGACACGCGGGAGCCGGCCTTTGATGTGCCCGCGAAGTGGATTGCGCAGGAGCTGCAGGCGCAAGCAATCGCGGCCGGGTATGCGGTGGTCGACTCGACCTCGGTGCTGGCCGCGCACCTGGCAGAGCTGATCAAGCGCAACGCCTGCGAGCTGCTGTCGCGGCAGGAGACCAAGCGGCTGATGGACCGGCTGAACGAGTCGCACCCCAAGCTGGTGGAAGAGCTGGTGCCGAAGCTGCTGAGCCTGGGTGAGGTACAGAAGGTGCTGCAGCAGCTGTTGCGCGAGCAGGTCTCGATCCGCGATCTGGGGACGATTCTCGAGGCGCTGGTGGACACGGCCGCGACCAACAAGAATCCGATCACGCTGGTCGAGGTCTCGCGACAGGCCATGGGACGGGCGCTGATCCGGCCGCTGCTGGATGACAAGGGCGAGCTGCGGGTGGTGACGCTGGACAGCTCGATTGAGGAAGAGTGCATGCGCGCGGCGAACCTGCAGCCCAGCCAGATCGCGTCCAGCGCGCTGCAGGTGTCGGTGGCGCGGCGGGTGCTGGAGAGCCTGCGGGCGAGCTTCGGGGACCAGATCGGGGAGGCGCCGCCGGTGCTCTTGTGTTCCTCCCCGGGACGCTTTTATCTCAGGCGCCTGCTGGAGCCGTTCCTGCCCAAGATCGTGGTGATTTCCCCAACCGAGATTCCTCCCATGACCTTAGTGCAGTCGGTCGGCATAGTTCGATAGTCAGCACACCCAACAACTCGCAGACTGAGAGTACAGATGACCGCAGCCTACGCAGCATACAAATCGATAGCAGACGAGAGTGGGACCGGCGCCGCCGGCGGACAGGAGGCGCAGGACCAGCTGGTGATGCAGGAGCTGCCGCAGGTGTACTACATAGCAGCGCGGCTGCTGGAGCGGCTGCCGCGGCATGTGGAGCTCGAGGACCTGGTGCATGCGGGGGTGATCGGGCTGCTGGAGGCGTCGAAGAGCTTCGACAGCGGCAAGAACGCGCAGTTCAAGACCTTTGCGAAGTTTCGCATCCGGGGCGCGATCCTGGACAGCCTGCGGAACCTGGACTGGGGCTCGCGGGGGCTGCGACGCAAGGGCCGGGAGATTGGCGAAGCGACGGCGCGGCTGGCGGCCGGGCTGCACCGGCAGCCGGTGAAGGAAGAGATTGCCGCCGAGCTGAAGCAAACCTCCGCGCAGCTGGATGAGACCATCCGGCAGCTGGACGGGCTGCACGTGGTGGGGCAGCAGACAGCGTCAGGGCAGGGCGAGGAGACCTACGACCTGATCGAGTCGGCGGCGAGCACGTGGGAAAACCCCTTTGAGCTCTACTGCAAGGCGGAGCAGACGGCGCAGCTGACGGCGGCCATCGCCGGGCTCTCGGAGCGCGAGCAGCTGATCCTCTCGCTGTACTACCGGGAGGAACTGACCATGAAGGAGATTGCCGGCATTGTGGGGATTGCGCTCTCGCGTGTCTCGCAGATCCATTTCGCGTCGGTGGCCAAGCTGAAGGTGGCGCTCGGCGCGCCGGCCGATGACGAGCCTTTGGCGCAGGCGCCCGAGGCGGGTACCGGCGCCGGGCGCAGCGCGCGCAGGAGGCAGCCATGAAGGGCGAGACCGGGCACGGGGCGGTAGACGACGCGCAGGAGAAGGGAAGGCGGGTGGTGCAGCCGTGCAACTTCCGCTCTGCCGGCAGGCTCTCGAACGAGAGTGCGCGCGCCTTGAGCGGACTGCATGAGACCCTCGCACGCAACCTGATGAACTCGCTGGACGTGTACCTGGGAACGGGACTGGAAGTGAAGCTGGCCGCCCTCGAGCAGATGCCGATGGATGAGTATCGCGCGGTCAGCCAGCTGTCGGGTTATTGCCTGCCCTGCGGGCTGCGGCCGTCGCTTAGCACGGTGCTGCTGGAGATCGACAACCCGCTGATGTTCACCATGATCGACCTGCTGCTGGGTGGCTCGGGCGCAGCGCTGGAGGAGGCGCGCGACCTGACCGAGATCGATGAAGAGATCATGCTGGGCGCGGCTACCCTGGTAGCGCAGCAGGTGGAGCGCGCCTGGAACCCGGCCATCTCTTCGCTGGTGCCTGGCAGTTGTGTGAAGCCGATGCTGGCCCACAAGGTCTTTCCGACTACGGAAAAGGTGCTGCGGATTCGCTTTGAGCTGACGCTCGCGGGGATGACGGGCGCGCTCCATCTCTCCTTCCCGGCCTCCTTTGGCGGGCACCTGGTACGCAACGTCAAGACGGAGCTTTCGCAGACTATGGGCATTCGCTATATGCCGCTGCCCAGCCTGCAGCATCGCCTGCTGGACTGCTCCTTCACGCTGGCCGGCGTGCTGCCCGGGGTGCAGGTAAGAGTACGGGAGCTGGCGGCGATTGAAGAGGGCAGCGTGTTGAAGCTGTCGGCGGCGATGAGCACGGCGGGGCGTTTGACGCTCGAGGGCAAGCCGCTGTTTGAGGCCATCCCGGTGCGCCAGAGCAACCAGAAGGCGGTGCAGCTGCTGGGGCTCACCCAGTCCACGGGATGGCTCGAAGACTAGGGCGTGCAGGCGGGCCGCGCGTGGGGGGTCCGTCAGGAAAGAGAGCCGATGAGAGAGTTTCAGGATGAGGTGTTATGAGCAGCAGCTTTGAGAACCAGCTCGATAACCAGGCAGTCCGGTTCTTTGCCACCACCTTTGCGCGGCTGCTGGCGGACTCCCTTCAGGGGACGACCGGGGTCACCTGCTGCATCGAGATCGCGGATCCGCAGGCGGACCCGGTGCCGGTGCTGATCGAGCCGGTGCACTTCTGCCTGACCTTTGAGGGGGGACTGGCTGGCGCCTGTTATGCGGTGGTGGGCCAGACGCACGTGGAAGCTTTGGCCGGCGGGCGGGCGGGTGCGAAAGATCATGCCAGCGCCTTTCTGTCCTGCCTGGAGGCGGTGAGCAGCACGCTGCCCGACCAGTTCAAGGAGGTGCATGGACCCGTCTCCCTGCGCGTGGCCGCGGCGCCAGCCTGCGCGCCGACGGCCGTCGAGGCGATCGAGCTGTGCGCCAAGGACGAGAAAGGAGAGGCGTCGGCGATCCTTCTCTATCTGGAACCGCAGCTGTTGCAGGGCCTCAGGTCGGCACGGGGGCAGGGGACGGTGGTGCAGGGTGCGGTACAAGGTGTCGCGCAGGGTGCAGCGCAGGCAAACCTGGAACTGGTCATGGATGTGGAGCTGAGCGTGACCCTGCGCTTTGGACAGCGCACGCTCTCGCTGCGCGAGATCCTGGACCTGGCCAGCGGCTCGGTGGTGGAGCTGGACCGGCAGGTGGATGAGCCGGTGGAGCTGATGCTGGACGGCAAGGTGATCGCCCGGGGCGAAGCGGTGATCATCGACGGGAACTATGGTCTGCGGGTGACGCAGGTGCTGCAGCCGGTGGTGTATTGAGCGCCTGGCTGCGGCGGGTGGCAGGAGCCGCACGGGCGCCGGGCCAGAGCTCGGGCGTCGCGGATGCGGTGGCCGCGAGCGCGCAGTTCGCAGCCTGAGCGCAATGGCTGAGCCGAGAGAGCGGGAGAACGCGGCCGGAACGGTGCTGCCGGCGCCAACCAGGCGGTGGCTCTCCGGGCTGGTCGTCGAGTGCGAGCTGCCGGGCTGCAGAGCGTTTCATGTGGCCCACCGCTGGCTGCGGGCCCGGCCCGGCATTTTTCTGGATGGGCAATGGTATTGCAGCCCAGCCTGCCTGGGCGATGCGCTGGCCGCGCGGCTCGGCACCGAGGACCGCAGTGCTGCTGCGAGTGTAGGACCGTCGGGGCGGCTTCCGTTCCGGCTGCGCCTGCTGGCGCGGGGCACGGTCGACGAAGCGCAGCTGGAGACAGCACGGAGTGCGGCGCTGCCGGGTGAAGAGCTGGGGGACACGCTGCTGCGGCTGGGGTCGGCCAGCGAGGCAGAGATCGCTGCGGCGCGGGCCGAGGAAGCAGGGTGCGGCTTCTATGGCGGCCCAGGCTGGCCGATCGAGCCGGAGTTCCGCGTGCCTGCATCGCTGATGAAGCAGTATCAAGCCGTGCCGATGCACCATGCGCCGGCGAGCGGGCGGCTGCTGGTGGGCTTTCTGTACCGGGTGGATGCGGAGCTGCTGCGCATGATCGAGCAGGCGACCGGGTGCCGGAGCGAGGCATGTTTTGTCACCCGCCAGGGGTATGGCGAGCAGCTGGCGCGGCTGGAGGGCGGGCCCGTGGAGACGCGGACCTCGGCCGTGACTCGGCAGCGGGCAGGCGCGGCGCTGGTGCGGCACGCGGTCCAGAGCGGTGCGGAGTCGATGCGCGTGGCC
>DASWUY010000098.1:0-2020 GCA_036401435.1 Acidobacteriaceae bacterium
CAACGCAAGCAGCAGATCGCCCTTCTGGACACCTGCCTTGGCCAGCGGGTAGTCGGGGGTCAGCTCGTGTATTGTGAGCGGACGCTGCTGGATCCTCGGCTCCAGGCCCAGCGCTTCGAGATCAGGGTTCTCCGCCTTGACGCCGCTGGTCAGCGGCAGCTCCACCGTGGTTTGCTGCGGCGCCCCGTTCGAGAAACGCGCCACCGTCACAGGGATCGTGGCATTCCCGTCAAGCCCCGTGCGCACGCCGATCTGCTGCCAGCTGGGGTTGCGGTCCCGGTCGTACTGCACAATGCGGTCGCCCGCCGCCAGTCCCGCCCGCGCGGCCGCCGAGTTCTGCGGCACAAAGTCGATCACCGCCGGCCCCCGCATGTACTGGTCTACCTCGTTGTGCATCATGTAGAGGCCAGTCATCAGCAGGAACGCGAGCAGGAAATTTGACGTGGGTCCCGAGAGGCCGATAAGGATGCGCTGCCACCGCGGATGCGACGCAAACTCGCCCGGGTCGCCGGTAGCTTCCTCGGTGGGGCTCTCGCCCGCCATCTTGACGTACCCGCCCAGCGGCAGCAGCGACAGCCGGTAATCCGTGTCCCCGCGGCGGAAGCCCAGGATGCGCTTGCCAAAGCCTACCGAGAAGACTTCAACGCGCACGCCGCACAGCTTCGCCGTCAGAAAGTGGCCGGCCTCGTGGACGAGCACCATGATGCCGAGAACCACCAGCATCGAGAGAGTAGCGATCAGGGCAAAGGGCATAGGGTTTTCAGCTGCTGGGTGCCGGAAGCGCCGACCCTAGCGGGCAGCACTCGCAGGCTGGCGCGCCAGGACCTCGCGTGCCCGCTCGCGCGCCGCCTCATCGAGCGCCAGCACCTCGGCGATCGTCTCAGGATGCCGCGCTGGCGTCTCCTCAAGCACAGACTCTATTGTACCCGCGATGCTGGGGAAGGACAGGTTACCCGAGAGGAAGGCCTCCACCGCGATTTCGTCTGCTGCATTCAGCGCGATGGGGTGTGCGCCCCCTTGCTCAGCCGCCTCGTACGCCAGGCGCAGGCACGGAAAGCGCGCCAGGTCCGGCTGCTCGAACTGCAGTTGCGTCAACGCCGCCAGGTCAAAGCGCAGCGTGGAGGCAATCCGCTCCGGATAGCTCAGAGCGTAGAGAATGGGCAGCCGCATATCGGTTACCGAGATCTGCGCGAGAATCGACCCATCCACGTACTCGACCAGCGAGTGCACCGTCGACTGCGGATGGATCGTCACCTTGACGCGTGACGGCGGCAGATGAAAAAGTCGGCAGGCTTCAATAATTTCGAGGCCTTTGTTCAGCATCGTGGCCGAGTCGACGGTGATCCGTCGGCCCATCACCCAGGTAGGGTGCTTCAGCGCCTGCTGGGGCGTAATCCGCGCGAAGTCCGCCAGGGGCAGCGTCCGGAAGGGACCGCCCGAAGCCGTAAGCCAGACCTGCTCCACCTCGCCGAGCGTACCCGCGCGCATGCATTGATGAATCGCGTTGTGTTCCGAGTCGATGGGGATCAGCGTGGCGCCACTGGCCTCTGCCGCAGCAGTCAGCAGGTCTCCGGCCGCGACCATGGCCTCCTTGTTGGCCAGGCCGATCGGCTTGCCCGCCACCGCGGCGGCGTAGGTGGCCTCCAGGCCAGCCACGCCCACAATCGCCGAAACGACGAAGTCCACCTCCGGCAGCGTGGCTGCACGCACCGTGCCGGCCGTGCCCCAGGCCACCTCTGTCTCAGAGACACCAGCCGCAACAAGGCGGGCGCGGAGCCGGGCGGCCAGCTCTTCGTTCCCCAGCGACGCCAGCCTCGGCCTCCAGCGCAGGCATTGCTCAAACGCCAGGTCCAGGTTGTGCCCGGCCGCCAACGTCGCCACCTGGAAGCGCTCCGGATAGCTCTCAAGAAGGCTGAGCGTGCTCTGGCCAATGGAGCCAGTCGAGCCGAGGATCGCGATCCGCTTCACAGAGGGCACGCCTTCATTCTACCCAGCCGCCTGACCCCCGCGGGCGCTACAG
>DASWUY010000099.1:0-4253 GCA_036401435.1 Acidobacteriaceae bacterium
AACTCCTACCTCATGGCCATTACACACATCACGGTGCGCGGCGCTCGTCAGCACAACCTGCGCGACATCAATGTGCGCATCCCTCGCAACACCCTGACCGTAGTCACGGGGCTTTCGGGCTCGGGGAAGAGCTCGCTCGCCTTTGACACGATCTATGCGGAGGGGCAGCGGCGATACGTGGAAACGCTGTCTGCGTATGCGCGGCAGTTCCTGGACCAGCTGGAGCGGCCGGATGTGGACTCGATTGAGGGGCTGAGCCCGGCTATCTCCATCGAGCAGAAGACGACGAACCGCAGTCCGCGCTCGACCGTGGGAACGATCACCGAGATCTACGACTACCTGCGGCTGCTGTACGCGTCGGTGGGCGTTCCGCACTGCCCCAACTGCGGCATGGCCATCTCGCGGCAGACGCTCGAGCAGATGACGGACCGGGTGCTGGGGCTGGCGTCGGGCGAGCGGGTGACGGTGTTCGCGCCGGTGGTGCGGGGGCGCAAGGGCGAGTTCAAAGAGCTGCTGGACGAGCTGGACCAGCAGGGGTTTCGCGCGCGGATCGACGGCGAGATGCACGACCTGGCGGAGCCCGTGGCGCTGGAGCGGCGGAAGAATCACTCGATCGAAGCGGTAATCGATCGGCTGGTGCTGAAGCCGGGGATGGATCGCAAGCGGCTCGAGTCATCCATCGCCAAGTCGCTGCAGATGGCCAACGGGCTGGTGCTGATCCAGATCCAGCCAGGAGCGGACGGGGGTGCGCCGCGGGAGCAGCTCTACTCGTCGTCCATGGCGTGCCCGGACTGCGGGCTGGATGTGCCGAAGCTCGAGCCGCGATCGTTCTCCTTCAACTCGACGTACGGGGCGTGCCCGGAGTGTAACGGTCTCGGTAGCATTTACGACTTTGACGCCGCCAAGGTGATCAACGACTGGTCGAAGCCGCTGCTCGACGGCGCGCTGGGGCCGGGTTCCGCCTCGCAGTACCTGCTGCGGCTGGTGCAGCTGGCGGCCACCCGGTACAAGATCGACCTTTCCAAACCCTTTGAACAGCTGCCGGCCAAACAACAGGAGTTGCTGCTCTTCGGCCCGGAAAAGGGGGAGAGTCCGCGGACCGGCTTTCACGGGATCCTGGCGTGGCTGCGTGAATCGCTCGCCGAGTCGAGGTCGGACACCTATCGGGAGTGGATGCTGAACTACATGTCAGCGTCGACCTGCCCGGTGTGCCAAGGGCGGAGGCTGCGGCCGGAGTCGCTGGCGGTCAAGGTGGGCGAGCTCTCGATTGCGGAGTTTACGGCGATGCCGCTGGCGCGGTCGCTTGAGGCGGCCCGGTCGCTCGCCTTCTCAGAGCGCGAAGCGCTGATCGCGGAGCGGCTGCGGCGCGAGGTGGTGGAGCGGCTTGAGTTTCTGAACACGGTGGGACTGAGCTACCTGTCACTCGATCGAAATGCAGCCACGCTCTCCGGTGGAGAGGGGCAGCGGATTCGGCTGGCGACGCAGATCGGCTCCCGTCTGCGCGGGGTGCTCTACGTGCTGGACGAGCCGTCGATCGGGCTGCACCAGAGGGACAATCTGCGGCTGATCCACGCGCTCGAGGCACTGCGCGACCTGGGCAACACGGTGCTGGTGGTGGAGCACGACGAGGATACAATCCGCCGGGCAGACTACGTGCTGGACCTGGGCCCGGGCGCCGGCAAGCTCGGCGGCTACGTGGTGGCCGAGGGGTCGCCGGCGGACATCATGTCAGAGCCGAAGTCGCTGACCGGGCGTTATCTTTCAGGCGAGTCGTCGATCATGCATCGCGAGGAGCCGCGTCAGAGGACGGGCAAGTACATTACGGTCGAGGGAGCGCGGGCGCATAACCTGCAGCAGGTGTCGGCGAAGTTCCCGCTTGGCGTGATGACGGTGGTGACGGGGGTCTCCGGCTCAGGCAAGAGCACGCTGGTCAATGACATCCTGTATCGCGCCCTGGCAAAGGAGCTCTACGGCTCGCGCGAGGAGCCGGGCAAGCACACGCGCATCAAGGGATTCGAGCAGATCGATAAGGCGATCCGGATCGACCAGTCGCCCATCGGGCGGACGCCGCGGTCCAACCCGGCGACGTACACGGGCGTGTTCACGGCGATTCGCGACCTGTTTGCGATGTTGCCGGAGTCGCGCGAGCGCGGGTACAAGTCGGGCCGCTTCTCCTTCAACGTTTCAGGCGGCAGGTGCGAGGCATGCCAGGGCGACGGGCAGAAGCGCGTGGAGATGAACTTCCTGCCGGACGTGTATGTGCTGTGCGACATATGTAACGGTCGCCGCTACAACCAGGAGACGCTGTCCGTACGCTTCAACGGCTACTCCATCGCTGATGTTCTGGATCTTTCCATTGCGGATGCGCTGCCGGTGCTCAAGGATATTCCGCAGGTGCGGCAAAAGCTGCAGACGCTGGTCGATGTGGGGCTGGGATACATCCACCTGGGGCAGTCGGCGACCACGCTCTCGGGTGGCGAGGCGCAGAGGATGAAGCTCGCGCGCGAACTCTCCAAGCGGCAGACAGGGCGCACGCTCTACCTGCTGGACGAGCCGACGACGGGGCTGCACTTTGACGATGTGCGCAAGCTGCTGGAGGTGTTGCACAAGCTCACGGACCTGGGCAACACGGTGATCATCATCGAGCATAATCTCGACGTGATCCGGAACGCGGACTGGATCCTGGACATGGGCCCGGAGGGTGGCGAAGGCGGCGGACGGATCGTCGCCGAAGGGACGCCGGCGGAGGTGGCGGGGGTTGCAGGTTCGCACACGGCGGAGTTTCTGAGGCGGGCGACGCCCGGGAACGGGAAGGGCGCAACGGTGGGCGCCGCGACGGAACCGGAGACCCACCCCGAGGCGCAACCAGAAACTCCGGTGCCGGCAGCGCCCGTGCGCCCGCCGCGGCGCACGCGAGCCAAGGCCGCCGGCCGGGTGGAGACAGTGCAGTGAGCGGTCCAGGCGATCCCGGCGATCCGCTGGTGCGACTGACCGCAGAAGACGACCGGGAAGAGCTGCGATATTCGCGAGCCGACCTGGCCGGTCTTACGCCCACCGAGCGGCTGCCGTCGCTGGGCCATGCAGTGCTGTTTTTCCTGATGATGGTGCCGCTACTGGTGGGGGCGCAGTACCTGGCGATCGTGACGGCGCAGCGCATGCACGTCTTCGGGCACCGGGCGCTGGCCGCCTACGTGGAGCTGGCCGGAAGCGATGCGCGGCTGGGGCTGCCGGCACAGGCATTCGCGTACCTGCTGGTAGCTGGGTGCGGGGCATGGCTCTTTCGCTGGATCTGGCAGCGGCCTGCGCTTGAAGGCCTCCACTGGCACGTTGGCGTAGCCGCGCGGCGCGCGGGCTGGCTGGTGGGGATCGGCCTGGTGTGCGGGCTGGGCAACGGCGTGGCTGGGGCGCTCTTGCCCATGCCCAAGGATCCGCCCATTCTGCTGGACATGATGCACTCCGAGGCCGGGGCGTGGATGATGCTGCTGTTCGGGATCACCTTTGCGCCGGCGCTGGAGGAAACGGCTTTTCGCGGGTTTCTGCTGCCGGGCTTTGTGCATGCGTTTGATTGGCTGGTACGCAAAGGGGACATGCGGGCGCGGACCCGAAAATGGGTTGGGCTGCCGGTGTCCATCGTCCTGACCAGCCTGCCGTTTGCGTTCATGCATGCGCCGCAGGTCTCGCACGCGTGGGGGCCGCTGCTGCTGATCGGGATGGTCAGCGTGGTGCTGTGCGTGGTGCGGCTGGCACTGGACTCGCTGGCCGCGAGCATGCTGGTGCACGCGGCCTACAACCTGACGCTGTTTGCCGGGATCCTGGTTGAGACAGGCGGGTTCCGGCACCTGGAGCGACTGGCCGGGTGAGGCGCATTCCACAGCTTTCTTGAGCGCGGCGCTGGGCACAGGTGGCTGCTTATGGCCGCCTGGGCCTATAGTGTTCGGCGATGCCGCGCGTAACGCCCAAGACGAGCAAGAGTGGTTTCCACCTGAACCCCAACGCGGACGTGGTGCTGCATTTTTCGTTTGACTGCCACGTGGGCGCAGACGGGTTTGCAGGCACCGTGTACACCCGCGTGGTTGCAACCAAGTTCGGCAAGCATGTGCAATGGCTGGATGCGGAACCGATCTCGGTGCAAGGGCATCGCCACACGGCCATCAAGCCGGAGAGCCTGATCTACCTGCGGCCGCTGTATGAGCAGTTTTCGCGAGACCTGGTGCGGGAGTTTCGTGCACAGGGCTCGGCCCCCATCTGGATTG
>DASWUY010000100.1:0-4627 GCA_036401435.1 Acidobacteriaceae bacterium
GCCGGCGAAGGTGATCCTGGTCACGAGCTCGGTGCCGGATGAAGGCAAGACGACGGTGGCGGTGAACATCGCCGCGCTGCTGGCGCAATCGGGCAAGAACATCCTGTTTGTTGAGGCGGACCTGCGTCAGCCGGGCGCAAAGGACCATAACCTGATCGAGTCGTCGGGCAGCGCGCGGCCAGGGCTGAGCGATCTGCTGTCAGACCCGGAGCGCGTGTTGGTGACGTCGCAAGTCACTGGGGCGCCGCAGATGCAGGCGCTGCCGGCGGGCAAGGTCACCAGCTATCCGGCCGAGCTCCTGAGCAGCGACCGCATGCGCTACCTGCTGGAGCAGTGGAAGGGCAAGTACGACCACATCGTGCTCGACAGCCCCTCGCTGCTGGACGTGACCGATCCGTTGATCCTGTCGCAGTATGCGGACATCACGCTGCTGGTGGCGCGGTATGGCTACACGTCCAACAAGTCGCTGGAGCGCGCGTACATGATGCTGGCTTCAAATTCCGACACGCGGATCGGCGTGGTGTTGAACGATGCGGATCGCAGCTCGGTAAGTTACACGGACTACTATGGCTACTCTGGTTCCACCTACTACCAACCCAGCTGATGGAGCTTGCATGCGACTGTCTTACCGCTTTACGGCGCCTGTATTACTGGCCTGCGGCCTGATCTGCGGCGCGGCGTGGGGGCAGGAGTCCCTGTTGATTGGCCCTGGTGACCTGCTGCATGTCCAGGTGCAGGATACTCCGGAGCTTGATCAGCATCCTCGTGTGACCGATGCCGGCGAAATTCCCCTTTCCGGCATCGGCACCCTGGCCATTGGCGGGCTGACTCCGGCTGCTGCAGCGGCCAGGATTCATGACTATCTGATCAGCACGCACTACATGAATCACCCGGCTGTAACCGTGACGGTGGATCAGTATGCGACGCAGACCATCTCCGTGCTTGGCCAAGTAAAGCTGCCGGGCGTCTTCCCGATCACGGCTCCGCGGTCTGTCCTGGATGCGATTGCACTCGGCGGCGGGCTGGCGGACAATGCAGATCGACACGTCACGATCCAGCGGCGTGATCGCTCGATTCAGCCCATCACCTACGACCTCTCGAACGATGCCACGGTGGCGATGAAGACGCAGGTGCTGGTGTATCCGGGCGACATCGTGCTGGTACCGCACGCTACGGTGGCCTATGTGCTGGGGGACGTGACCCGGCCCGGCGGCATTCTGATGCAGAACAATCACTCCCAGCTCACGGCCTTGCAGGCAGTCACGCTCGCCGGAGGAACGTTGTCCTCGGCAGTGCCTGCGCATGCGCGGCTCATCCGCAAGACGCCGGCCGGCGGGTACCAGGAGATCGCGATGAATTTCAGCCGGATCCAGAAGGGCAAGGACCCGGACGTTCTCCTGCAGCAGGATGACGTTATCTATATTCCCTTCAGCTATCTGCGGAACATAGCGGCGACAAGCTCGGGCATTGTCGCGTCCAGTGCGCAGGCGACGATCTACGCTATCCCGTAAGGAACGCGTCGCCCGCTCCGTCGCTTAGCAGCGGTCGCGGTATGTCTCGCAAAGCCACTATCCGCTGGGCGAGCACAGGAATGGAAAGAAGGAGAGCGGAGGCTGCCATGAACAGTGCGGTGCAGTCCGAGTTCACGTTGGGGGAGCGCGTTCGCGCGCACCTTGACATCGCCAGGCTTGACCACTCCATCAAGAATCTTTTTGTTCTGCCCGGCGTGATCGTTCCGTTGAGCGTCTCTCCGCAACTGATGACGCTTCGGCTGCTGGGCACGCTCGCGCTTGCGTTTGTGTCGATCACGCTGGTGGCCTGCAGCAACTATGTGATCAACGAAGTGCTGGACGCGCCGTTTGACCGGCTGCACCCCATCAAGAAAAATCGCGCTGCGGCGCGCGGTGCGGTAAACACAAGCGTGGCCTATGTGCAGTGGCTGGCGATGATGATTGTGGGCGTTGCGATCGGGCTGAAGATCTCGCTAGCCTTTGCCCTGATGTGCGTCGTGCTCTGGATCATGGGCTGCGTGTATAACATACCGCCGGTACGCACCAAGGACGTGCCGTACCTGGACGTGCTTACCGAGTCCATTAATAATCCTCTGCGCATGCTGCTGGGATGGTATGCGGTGACTACCGTCCTGGTGCCGCCTGTCTCCCTGCTGGTTGCTTACTGGATGATTGGTTGTTACTTCATGGCGCTTAAGCGCTACAGCGAGTTATCCGAGATCGCGGACCGATCCGTGGCGGGCGCCTACCGCACCTCGTTCAAGCACTACACGCCGGAGTCGCTGCTGGTCTCGGTCGTGTTCTACGCGTCGGCGGCCATGCTGTTCCTCGGCGCCTTTATCATCCGGTACCGCATTGAGTTGATCCTGGGATTTCCGCTGGTCGCCTTCACCATGGCTATTTACCTGCGCCTGGCGTTCAAGGCTGACAGCGCGGTGCAGAACCCGGAGAAGCTTTACCGCGAGCCGCTGCTGATGGCTTCCTTCACGGCGACGGCGCTGGTCATGGGGCTGCTGCTGTTTCTCCGCATGCCGCGGCTGGAGATGTTCTTCTTGCCGACTCTGCCGTCGGTGCCAGTGGCGCCGGCGCCCGTGTCTCTGCTGACCCCGCCTCTGCCTGCCGTGGTACACGCCCGATCCGGCGAGGGAATGGCTGTGCAAGCGGAGCGGGCGACCGGCCGATGAGCGCGGCTGCCTTACCGGGCGCCTCCATCGCGGGGCATGCGGATGGCCGAACAGACCGCCTCCGCCTGCCGCCTGCCGCTACCGTATTTCTCGTCCTCACGTCTCTTGTGATCCTGCTGACCTCGCTCTACGAACCCATGCGACTGGATGAGTTTCTGGAGCTGCAGACGGACAATGTTCCGAGCGTCCGGCAGCTCCTGCATGTGCAGCTGACCAGCCCCATCTCGCTCGATCCAGCTGTCTACCACCTGGTCGCGCATGGTGCGTTGCGGCTTCTGGGACCGTCGGCACTGGCCCTGAGGCTGCCCTCTCTTCTTGGATACCTGCTGATGCAAGGGTGCCTGTTCGTCTTTGTACGACGGATCGCCGGTGAGCGGGCGGCGACCTTTGCCATGGCGGTTCCGGCGCTCACGCTGGCGCTGTACTTCGCCTCCGTGGGGCGCCCCTACGGGCTGCAATTGGGCTTCTTCGCGCTGGCCATGGTGTGCTGGCAGAGCGCAGTCCGTGACCAGGGCAACCGTGTGCTGGCCGTTACTCTGCTGGCCGCCTCGATTGCACTGGCCCTGAACACGCACTACTTCGGCGTGCTTCTGCCGGTGTGTCTTGGCGCCGCAGAGCTCTTCCGGTCCTACGGGCACCGGCGCCTGGATGCCGGGGTGCTGGCGGCGCTCGGTGCCGGAGCTGCCGGGCTGGTGTTCACGGTGCCTTTCCTGAAGCCGGCAGCGGCCTTTCGACAGAATTACTACAACACGGCTGCGTTCAGCATGGGGTTCATTCCGCGGGCCTACCACGACTTCTTCCTGCACACGGGAGGAACGCCGGCGCCGTTGGTGGGGGTCACGCTGCTGCTGCTGGGCATCGCACTGGTATGGATGTGTGCTCGCCTGGTGCGCAGGGGAGCCGTAGGACTCCTCCCGGAGGAGGCGGTCTTTCTGCTGATGCTGGCCGCACTCCCGGTGCAGGGATACCTGCTCGCACGATATGCGACTCACTCAGCAGAGGTCAGGTTTGTTTTGGGCGGAGTGGTGGGGCTGAGCGCTCTGCTGGGCATCGTGCTGGGGCCGCTGCTGCGCCGACAGCAGGCAATGCTCCTGTTCGTAGTGCTGCTCCTCGTCATTGGGGCGCGCGGTGGGCACCTGGTTCTGAAGGACCGGAGGGCGCTGGAGAAGCTGCAAGCGGGCATGGCGCTGCCGAAGGAAGAGGGTAGCAGCCTGTTGGCTGATCCGGGCCGTGCGTTTTATTTCCAGGATGTACGTGCCTTTGACTTCGCCAACTACTACGTGCGGGATGCTGATGTGCGTTCGCGACTGGTGCTTGTTTCCTCGCGCGACCAGGAGATGCAGTGGCAACATCACGACACCCTGGCGTTGACGGCGGTCCACATGGCCGCGTTCACGGGTCTTCGTATCGTGCCGTATGAGTCGCTGACGGGTGGCCCTTCAGACCAGATCTTTGTGCTGAGCCATGGTGACCTGGAGTGGTTGAGCCAGGCGTTTGCGGGCGAGCATGCAGCGGTGCAGGACCTGGGCCCGGGGCTGGGGGGCGAGCTGGTGGCCGTCCGGTTCCCGCAGGGCAGGCGGGGATACGCGCACAAGCGGATCGTCACTGACGGTCCTGTAGTCCCTTGAAGGGCAGGACACTTTGCTTTGCCTCGGGGCTGAGGCCCCAGCGCACATCTTCGCTTAGAATCGAGCGCATTGATCGCCTGAAGTCTAGGCGAAGGCCATGAAGCGACCTAAGTCGTTCTCATAACTCTCTAACATGCTCTGCAGCAAGGAGTATCTCTCTCACTTATGAGAGAGGCTTGCGAAAAGGCGCGCGCGGAGTGCTGTGAACAGCGGCTGCAGCGATGATGGAGCGGGCCCGCGCCGCTTGCCGTCTGTGCCAAGTTGGGACGAGCAGGTGACCTAAGTGGGCGGCGATCCGCAGTTA
>DASWUY010000101.1:0-11512 GCA_036401435.1 Acidobacteriaceae bacterium
CTCGTCCCCCACCACCCGCCGCGTCTGGTCCAGCACCCCGCTCACCCGCAGCATCGCAACGCACACAGCCGCCCCCGCAACCACGAGAAGGGCAGCTGAGAGACCGAGAGTGGTCTTGCGCATCTTGTTCCAGAAAATCAGCAGGAGTGGGTGAAACCGCCTCAGCCTAGCACATCCCCGTATCGCTCCTGCACCCAACCCCCACGGCCACGCAGGTACCATAAACACAGTGCCCTTCGAACCCCTGATCCCCTCCCCCGTCCAGGAACTCTCCCGCGCCGCACTCGAGTGGGACCGCTTCCTCGCGCTCCTCGCCGCCTACGCCCAGTCCGCCATCGGCCGCGCCTGGACCCTCGCCCTCGCCCCCTCCACCGACCTCGCCTGGCTCGACCGCCAGCACTCCCTCGTCGACGAAACTCGCCGCCTGCTCCACGAAGGCGTCCGCCCCGCCCTCGCCGCACTCTTCGACCCCACCGACCTCCTCGCCAAGTCGCGCCTCGAAGGTGCCGCCCTTGAACCCGACGAGATCCGCCGGCTCCTCGACCTCGCCGACCAGATCTCCTCCTGGGCCGCCATCCTCCGCACCCCGCCCGACCGCCTCCAGGGCCAGCTCCCCTTCCTCACCACCCTCGCCGGACCCATCCTCGCCGCCGACCTCCGCCCCCTGGTCGAAATTGTCCGCGCCAAAATGCTTCCCGATGGCACCCTCACCGACGACGCCTCTCCCGAGCTCGGCCGCATCCGCCGCGACATGGACCGTCAGCAGCGCGCCATCCAGGACTCCCTCCGCACCGCCCTCCGCCGCCTCTCCGACGACGGCTCCACCCAGGAAGACCTCATCACCATCCGCGGCGAGCGCTTCGTCATCCCCGTCAAGTCCGAGCTCAAGCGCCGCGTCTCCGGCGTCGTCCACGGCGCCAGCTCCTCCGGCCAGACCGTCTACCTCGAGCCGCTCGAAACCATCGAGCTCAACAACGAGCTCGTTCGCCTCTTTGAAGAAGAACTTGCCGAGATCCACCGCATCTTCCTCGCCATGACCCGCCAGATCGCCGCCCAGGCGCACGTCATCGCCCCCGGCGCCGCCATCCTCGCCGAGGTCGAAACCCTCTCCGTCCGCGCCCGCTTCGCCCACGACTACGCCTGCTCCCGCCCCCGCTTCTCCGGCGTCTCCCGCTTCGAGCACGGCGCCTATCACTCCACTCCGCCCGAGGTGCGCCTCACCGCCGCCCGTCACCCGCTGCTCGAAGCCCGCCTTAAGCGTCCCCAGCCCGATGGCCGCCCCGCCGGCCCCATCGTCCCCCTCTCCCTCTCGCTTGAAGACGACGCCCGGCAGCTCATCATCTCCGGCCCCAACACCGGCGGCAAAACCGTCGGTCTCAAGACCACCGGGCTCCTCGCCCTCATGGCCCAGGCCGGCATCCCCGTCCCCGCCTTTGAGGCCACCCTGCCCCTCTTCACCGCCTTCCACGCCGACATCGGCGACGCCCAGTCCATTGAGCAGAACCTCTCCACCTTCTCCGCCCACATCGTCAACCTCACCCGCATCGCCCAGGTCGCCGACCCCACCTCGCTCGTCCTCCTCGACGAGCTGGGCTCCGCCACCGACCCCGAAGAAGGCGCCGCCCTCGCCGTCGCCATCGCCGAACACTTCCTCCACGCCCGCGCCTGGTCCATCATCTCCACCCACCAGACCGCGCTCAAGGTCTATGCCGAAAACACCCCCGGCGTCACCAACGCCGCCGTCGGCTTCAACGCCGAAACCCTTGCCCCTACCTACGAGCTCCGCCAGGGCGTCCCCGGCGCCTCCGCTGGCATCAACATCGCCCAGCGCCTCGGCCTCTATCCGCAGATCGTCGAGGCCGCACGCTCCCACCTCTCCACCCAGACTCTCGACATCGGCGCCTTCCTCGACCGGCTCCACGAGCAGATCGCCGCCCTCGGCCAGGAGCGCGCCGCCCTCCGCGAACAGGAACAGGAGCTCCGCCGCGAACGCGGCCGCCTTGAGACCGAGGGCCTCCAGGAGTACCGCGCCAGGACTCGCGAGCTCGAGCAGCACTTGCAACAGCTCCTCCGCGACTTCGAGCAGCAAGCCAGGTCCACAGTGCAGGGCATTGAAGACAGCGCCACCCGCGACAAGCTCGCCCAGGAAGCCTCCCGCCGCGTCGCCCGCGCCCGCCAGGAGTTCTCCGCCCAGTTCGCCACCGCCATCGCCGCCAGAAAGCCCAATGCCATGCAGCGCGCCGCCGCCCAGGCCGCCGCGCACACCCGCAACCCGCAGCTGGCCGCATTAGGTGACTTGGTAAAATTGAAGATAGGTCAGACGGGAAAAGTAACTCGCGAGTTAGACGCCGCCAACGTAGAAGTCTCTATCGGCATCATGAAGATGCGCGTCCCCCGCACCGACATCGCGGCCATCCTTGAGTCGGCAGGCAAACCCGGCCCCAGCCCGGTAAGCGCCGCCAGAAAGCGCAACGTCAGCGTCCACCTCGCCGAGCCGGACCAGAACATGCGCCCCGAGATCAACGTCATCGGACAAACCGCCGACCAGGCCACCGACGAAGTCCAGAAGTTCGTCGACCAGGCCTTCCTCGCCGGCCTGCAGCGCGTCCGAGTCGTCCACGGCACCGGCATGGGCATCCTGCGCCGCACCCTGCGCGCCGCCCTCGAAGGCCACCCCCACGTAGCCACCGTCACCGAAGCCGACAACTACGAAGGCGGCCAGGGCGCCACCATCGTAGAGCTGCGCCAATAACTAAACCCACCGCCGCAATAACTCTAACTACCGGCGCGATAACTCGACTTGCCGCCGCCGTAACTCAAATTGCCGCGGCTACAACTCTAAGTTGCCGCCGCAATCATAGAAGGGTCATCCTGAGCGGAGCGAAGGACCCGCGGTCGCCCTCGGAACCACCCAGCCCCAGCCGCCCGCAAAGCGCCGTCATCCTGAGCAAAGCGAAGGACCTGCGGTCGCCCTTAGACCCGTCGTCCACCCACAACCACACCACCCAACTCACCGCCGCGCATTGATCACTTTCCCCGAAACCCCGGCCTTCTTCGCCGCCCGCTTCGCCGCGATCGCCCGCATCTCCCGCCCCAGCGACGTCCGGTTCATCACCGTCTGCTGCACGATCCCCAGAATATTCGAGCACGCCCAGTACAGCGCCAGCCCCGACCCGATATTCCAGGTCATAAACCCGAACACCGCCGGCATCGTGAACGCCATCATCTTCTGCTGCTGCGGGTCTACGCCCGGCGACGGAGTCAGGTACTGCACCGCGAACATGCTGATGATGAAAAAGATCGGCAGAATATGCAGCGGGTCAGGCGACGCCAGGTCCGGCAGCCACAGCCAGTGCGCCTGCCGCAGCTCGATCACGTTGGACAGCATCCGGTAGAACCCGAACAGCAGCGGCCACTGCAGCAGCATCGGCAGGCACCCGCCAAACATGTTCACTCCCTCCCGCTTCTGCAGGTCAAACACCTCCTTGTTCATCTCCTGGCGCTTCGGGTCCGTCGCCTTGTACTTCGCATACCGCGCCTTGATGGCGTCCATCTGCGGCTGGATGCGCTGCATCTTCAACGACGACCGCATCATCATCACCCGCGTCGGCAGCATGATCACATTCAGGATCAGCGTCAGGATCAGGATCGCCCAGCCCCAGTTCGACACCACGTGATCGTGCAGCCAGTGCAGCAGCAGGAACAGCGGCTTTGACACCACCGCCCACCATCCGAAGCTCACCACTTTCTCTAGCGACGCCCCGCCATCCGCCCCATGTACCGCGCTCAATACCCCCAGCGCCTTTGGACCCACAAAGATCCGCGTCTCGAGCGGCCCCGCCGTATCCCCCACCGCCGCGCCCAGCACCGACGCCTTGTCCGTCTCGCCCGTCGGCTTCTTCGGGTTGCGCGCCACGTCCACCGTATGGTGCAGCGTCACCAGCTGCGCCCGCTCCGGGTGGTCGGGCAAGAACACCGCGGCAAAGTACAGGTCGCTCACCCCCGCCCACCCATATCGCCCCTGCTGCGTCGCCCCGCCGCTTACCTTCTTGGCCGCTATCTGCTCAGCCTTCCCATCCAGCTCCGTGTCCACCATGCCGCCCGCATACTGCGGCAGCGTCGTTTGGTCGCCCAGCCCCGAGGGCCAGGCCAGCTGCGCATTCATGGGCGCGCCATTCTGCGTCACAGACACGCTCGCGTGCATCACGTAGGTCGCGTCAAACGTAAACATCTTGGTTACATTCAGCCCGCCCGCCGCATACACAAACTTCAGCGTGGCCGGGCCGATCACCCGCGCCGGCGCGCTCCCTCCATCCACCGTAGCCACGTACAGCGCCCCGGCCAGCCTGCTCCGCAGCCCCGGGTCATAGCTGTAGATCGAGAGCGGGTACCCGTAGGCCTGGGCGCCGGCACGATTCACCAGGTCCAGCGGCCGTCCCTGGTCGTCCTTGTACTTCTTCAGAATCCACGACGTCGCTTGCCCGCCGCGATTTGAAAACGTCACCCGGTAGAGCTCCGTCTCAACCACGATCGGCTGCTCGGCCCCGGCCTCAACCGCGGCGGCGCTGCTCCCCGCCACGCCGGCCTGGCCACCGCCCTGCGGCGGCCCCTGCTGCTGCGACTGGGACTGAGACTGTATCTGAGATTGCGACTGCGACTGCGCAGCCGGCGCATCCTTCCGCGCCCCCTGCGACCGGAAGTACTGCAGCCCAAGAAAGACAACGAGAAATAACGCGGAAAACAACAGCAGCGAATTTGAATCGCGTCCGCCGCCGGGGCCCTGCTGGTTCGGGTTCTGTATCTCTGCCAAGAAAGTACGTCCTATACGGTGTCGTGAGTAGAATCTTCCATCTCTATCCTACCTTTCGCCGCCCGCAGGCGCTCGCCGCCACGCACCGCGCCAGGCACAGCTCCGGCCACAGCGCCGGGCACCGGGTCCCACCCACCCCTGCTCAGCGGATGGCACCGCAGCACCCGCGCCGCAGCCAGCCACAGCCCCCGCACCACCCCATGCCAAGCCACCGCCACCGCCGCATACTCAGAGCATGTCGGCTGAAAGCAGCATCCGCCCGACACGCCAAGGCTCGCGCCAGCCAGATGCACCAGCGGCGACACCACCCGCTTGTATCCACGCAGCACGAGCCCCGCCAGCACCCGCGCGCCCGGCCTCGCCCCATGGCTCACGGCCGCTTACCCGCAACCGCCGGCTTGTTCTGCTTATCTGGCTTGTTCTTCGCCCGCGCCGCCCGTCGCTCGCCCGGGCGCCCAGCGCCGTGCGTTCCCGGCGCCGCCGCCATCCCAGCCACCTGCCGCAACACTCGCGCCACCTCCTGCTCGAGGGCAGCAAACTCCATCTCCGCCACCGCCTTGCGCGGATGCAGCACCAGGTCCACCGCCGGCGCCCCTTGCAACGCGCCCAGGTGCAGCCGCACCGCCTCCCGCATCCGCCGCTTGATGCGGTTCCGCGTCACTGCCTTGCCCATCACCCGGCCCACCGTCAGCCCCACCCGCGGGCCCGCCTCACCCGCCCGCAGGCAAAAGAAGTACGCCATGGAGGCCGAGAAGTGCTTCCGGCTCGCCTGGTACACGTGCTGGTAGTCTGCATGCCGCCGCAGCCGAAACGGCGCCAGCGTCTGCTTTGCCGCGAGCACGGCAACGCTCGCCACGGGCGCCGCTAGTGTCTTTACATTGGCAATGCCAGGAAGGGAAGTGTCTGCACCAGCGCTCACGGGCAAGGCCTCCCGCTCTGCCAGCCCTCGTCGTCCCACGACGAGGCGGCCGCGCCCACGCTCCGGCGCACCTTAGTCGCGGAAGCCCGCGCTCACGGCGATCTTGTGACGACCCTTGGCGCGGCGGCGCGAGAGCACCGCGGCCCCGCTCTTGGTCTTCATCCGCACGCGAAACCCATGCGTCTTGGCACGGTGGCGGCGGTTCGGCTGAAAGGTACGCTTGGGCATGGAAAGGCGCTCCTGAACTCAATGAAATGGAACTCTGTGAAATGGCTTCCCTGCAGACCAGCGAAAACGCGCCCTGCAGGCAAACTCTGAGTATACCGGATGCCCCTTCCCCGGGCAATCCTCACTCCAGCCGGGGCCGCCCGAAGAACAGCACATACCCATCCGCATCCTCCACTTCAAAGCCGCGCAGCCCATCCTCCGTATCTCCCAGCGGCACAGCAAACAGCGCACCTCGCCCGCGGTACTCCTCCGCCAGGCCATCCGGATCGGCCACATGGACATACGCGTCCCACCGTGCGTCCGGGTGTCGCACGCTGTTCGGCACCGCCTGCTCTCCCACACTCTTAATCAGGATCATCGCCCCCTCGCGGCACACAATCGCGAAAAATGGCTCGTCGTCGGGCTGCTGATACGTCACCGCAAAGCCCAGCCTCTGGCCATAAAACGCAATCGCCGCGGCCACGTCCCGCACAATAAAGAACGGCGAGATACCGCCAATCGCCGGCTCCGTCATAGAGCGCCTCCCTGAGGCTGCACATCCTAGCAGCCTCTTCCGTCCTCTGCGCTCGCGCTTTCAAAAACCCCCGGCCTGACCCTCCCCGCGCCAAAGCTCCGACCGCCCCGTTCCAAACCCACTCTCTGCCGCACCCGCCCTACACCATGCCTGGTGCAATCGTTTTCTCCCGCTTTTCCAAAGCACAAGACCCTCTGCAAAACAAGACTTTTCGCCTCAGGGAATTGTGCTAGTCTGAGCACCGCTTCGAACGTTCCATGTGCAGCAAGTCGCGCCTCGGCAACAGTACCGCTCGTACCTTTTGCTTCTCGCTGAACCCGACACGATGCGCCCGGCAAGCCTCGGCTCCCATCCTTCCGCACCCGGAGGGTTTGCAGAACTGTTGCCCTGCACACGCCCGTTCCACTGCGCCCTTGGTCTAGAGGAATTTGAATGTCCTATCTTCCAAATGCCGGCACCATGTTGAACCCCTGGGTCCGCGTCCTCGGCGCCTTGCAGAAGAAGATCAATCGCCAGGCCTACGAGAACTGGTTTAAGCCCACCCTCTTCTCCAAGGTGGAGGGCAAGGTGCTCCTGGTCCGCGTCCCCCAGCCCGAGTTCCGCCACATTGGCGAACGCTACGGCGACCTCATCCAGGAGGCCCTCGACTCCCTCGGCATGGACTTTGAAGAAGTCCGCTTCCTCACCCCGGACGAGGATCCCTCCGTCACCCGCATGTGGGACGGCGGCTTTCCCCCCGCACCCACCCACGCCGCGCAGAGTCCCAGGCCCTCCCCCCCAGCTGACGCCGCGCCCCCCGCCGCTCCACCGGCCGCCCCCCAGCAGGGCCGCTTTGACTGGAACTCCGCCGCTCAGCTCAACCCCCGCTACACCTTCCAGGGCTTCGTCACCGGCACCGGCAACCAGTTCGCCCGCGCCGCCGCCGCTGCCGTCGCCGAGGCGCCCTTCAAGACCTATAACCCGCTCTTCCTCTACGGCGGCGTCGGCATGGGCAAGACTCACCTCATGCAGGCCATCGGCCATGAAATGAAGCGCCGCCAGCCCACCGCCGCCATCTGCTACGTCTCGAGCGAGAAGTTCACCAACGAGATGATTAACTCGCTCCACCACGACAAGATGACCAGCTTCCGCGACAAGTACCGCTCCGTCGACCTGCTGCTCATCGACGACATCCAGTTCCTCGCCGGCAAGGAGCGCACCCAGGAAGAGTTCTTCCACACCTTCAACGCGCTTCAGGAATGCATGAAGCAGATCGTCATCGCCTCCGATCGCGCACCGCGCGACTTCAACAACACCAGCAACAAGCAGGCCGGCTTTGAAGACCGCCTCCGCTCCCGCTTCGAGTGGGGCCTGATCGCCGACATCCAGCCGCCGGACCTCGAAACCCGCGTTGCCATCCTTCAGAAGAAAGCCGAAAGCGAGCGCCTCGCCCTCCCCGTTGAGGTGGCCCTCTTCATCGCCTCACACATCCGCACCAACGTCCGCGAGCTCGAGGGCGCGCTCACCCGCCTCTTCGCCTGGTGCAGCCTCAACGGCGTCGAAATCACCATGCCCGTCACCCAGCAGTGCCTCAAGCAGTTCATCGATACCCAGGCCCGCAAGATCACCATCGAATCTATCCAGCGCGTCGTCGCCGAACACTTCGGCATGCGCGTCACCGAGCTCAAGCAGAAGAACAACTCCCGCTCCATCGTCGTCCCCCGCCAGATCGCCATGTTCCTCACCAAGCAGATGACCGAGGCCTCGCTCCCAGAAATCGGCCGTCAGTTCGGCGGCAAACACCACACCACCGTCATGCACTCCATCGCCAAGATTGAAGACCAGCGCCGCGCCGACAAGGACCTCAATCGCACCCTCAGCACCCTCCAGGAAGCCCTCAACAACTAGCCCCCGCGCCCTTCCACGCCCTCTACTGCGGCGGCACCGGCGGCTTCACCGCTCTTCGCCGGCCCACCACCGGCTCCTTCGACGGATCAGAAGCAATCGTGTCCGCAGCCCCCGCCACCCCCGCATCCTCAAGCGGCACCGAGGTCCCGGTCGGCCGCACAAACGCCCCCACCCTGTGCACGGAAATGTCCAGGTCGATATGCCCCGCCGGCAACCCATGCGGCCGGGGAAAGGACACGATGTAGCTCTCCCGCAGCATGCTCACCAGGCGACCCATCGCGATCCCCATCCGCCGCCCCGAGCTGCGCATCACCAGGCCTCCGCTGCCCTCACACAGCATGCTCAGGTCCTCCTCGCCCACCACAGCCCCGGGCAGCTGGACATCCGGCCCCGTCATCGCAAAGATCGCCACGCTCTGATCCTCGGCAAACACCCTCAGCTTCGCCCATCCCGTCGCACTGCCGTGGTCATCCCCATTCGTCACCGCTAGCAACACCCGCCGGCCCCCATAGCGGCTCAGGTCATGGACCGCCACCGCCATCGCATCCCACAGTTGCACCGGGTCCTTGCAGCCCCCGCTCTTCGCCGCGGCCTGCTTCGGCACCGCACCCTCGACCGCACTGCGAAGGCTCTCCGTCTCCACCGGGACCGGCGCCAACGTGCGGTTCAACCGGCACCCCCACCCATACACCACCACGCGGTCCTGCGCATGCAAGGACTCAGGCGCCAGCGAAGCCGTCGCTGCGCTCACTGCCGCCAGCAACTCGCCCTCGCCGCCATTCCCGACTACCAGCAGCCCCAGCACGATCGGGTCTTCGCCCTCGCGCCGTACATGGTTTGGCCTGAAACCCGGCCCCTGGTCAAACCGCAGGCTGAAATCCTTGGCCTCAATCGGCGGCAGCCTCTCCTTGGAACCGCTCAGCACCAGCACCGCAACCTCGATCTGGCTCGCATACACGTGCAGCGTCGTCACCGGCGCTGCCGTCTGCTGCGCCTCACCCCAGCCCACGCCCACAAGCCCGGCCAGCAGCACCAGGCACCATTCCCCGCACGCCCTTGCTCGCACAGCATTCCACTCCCGTTCTCAGCCTTTGGAGCAGCTTCCATGCCGGGTTCATCTGAAACGAGGCGAAACGATGGTCCAACCTCGCCCAACATGACCTCGATTCACCAACGCAGAGCTGGTCTATGGTAGCCCCAACAAAGTCACGCTTCCCGTAGGAGGTCGCCGTAAGTCTCAGCTGGTCGACATCGCGTCAGCCGAGGTACTGGCGGGCTCTTGCTGCTCGCCTACACTCTCAGAGACGACGAACGTGATTTCATTTCGCGTGGAGCATCACTCAAGGAACGCCTGGTTTTGAGCGCGAAAACCTTACTGCTTGCCGTCCTCAGCCGCCCGCCTGTTCTTGGCCACCCAGGCCGCCAGCCATTCTAGCGGCTCAAGCAGGTCCCAACCTCATTCGACGATCCAGCAACACCGCTCGAACCTCACCCCGCCCCTCCTCGGACATACCACCCTCATGGTCCCGCAAGCATGAACTTGCTATCCTCCCTGCTATGCCTTTTCCGCGCATGTCCCTCCTGCGCCGCCTCACCCTCCTCTCCCTCCTCATCCCCGCGCTCGCCGCGCCCGCCTTCGCGCGCAAGCCCCAGGAGACCGGCTTCCTCAACCGCACCCTGCTCGTCAACGGCCTCCTCCATCGCTACCAGGTCTACGTCCCCGAGGGCTACGACCCGCGCCAGAAATGGCCCATCATCCTCTTCCTTCACGGCTCCGGCGAGCGCGGCTCCGAAGGCATGGACGAGACCCAGATCGGCCTCCCCGCCGCCATCCGCCTCCACCCCGAGCGCTGGCCCGCCATCGTCGTCATGCCCCAGGTCCCCTTCAACCACCACCACTGGACCGACCCCGACATGATGTCCATGGCCTTTGAGGCGCTCACCCTTGAGACCCGCGAGTTCCAGGGCGACCCTCAGCGCACCTACCTCACCGGCCTCTCGCTCGGCGGCTACGGCGTCTGGGAGATAGCCCGCGCCTACCCCCACACCTTTGCCGCCATCGTGCCCGTCTGCGGCGGCATCTTCTGGTCCTACCAGCCGCAGCGCTGGCAACAATCCGAGCTCCCCGCCGAGTACGCCCGCATCCTCGCCCATACCCCGGCCTGGATCTTCCACGGCGCCGACGACAACGTCGTCTCCCCCCGCCAGTCCATCCTCATGTTCGAAGCCATGAAGGCCGCCGGCGCCAACGTCCGCTTCTGGCTCTACGAGCACGTCCGCCATAACGTCTGGGAGCGCGCCTACTCTGAGCCCGAACTCCCCCGCTGGCTCTTCTCCCACCACCTCAGCCAGGGCCTCCTGCTCCCCGCCGCCGCTGAGCGCGTCCTCGTCCCCATTCATCCCGTCCCCGCCAAAATCAACCCCGCCCTCTACGACGCCTTTGAAGGCGAGTACCTCGACCTCGGCGTCTCCCAGGTCACCCTCTACCGCCAGGGCGATCAGCTCTTCCAGCGCAACCGCGTCGGCGACACCATCGAGCTGCTCCCCGAATCCGCCAACACCTTCTTCTTCGCCTCCGGTGGCACCATGCGCCTCACCTTTGAGCGCGATTCCGCCGGCCAGGTCCGCGGCCTCCGCATCCGCGACGACCGCCACGAAGACTTCTGGGAAAAGAAACACTGATCGGTGCTGCGCGCCGTTCCAATCTCCGCAGCCGCCCTCTCGCATCACCCTCGTCCTCCACACCCCCGGCACCCGCCTGTGCAAACCCTGCACAAGCAGCCCGCCGTGGAAAGCCAGTCCCCTCCGCAACCCACGCCAGCGCGCCTGGGCCCCTGATTTCCTCCTCCCCCACACCCCGGCGTCCTGCTCACGCTCGTGCGCCCTGTGGAGATCAAGGAGAAGCCGCTCCCACCACGCACCCTCCCCACCCCTCTTCCCGCTTTTGCCTCACGCCCCGCCCGCTTATGGAAAACGCGCACCGCTCCGTCCCCGCCCTCCACGCCCCTCCATCCCGCCTTTCCACTTTTCCTCCCACACCTGCTGCTGCTGCTGCTATCAAAAACTACTTATAAGGCTCTTCGTCCCTAACCCCAGCACGCGCCACCCTCCGCATCCCCTCGCCACCCGCCCCTTCGCACCACCCGGTTTTCCG
>DASWUY010000102.1:0-4157 GCA_036401435.1 Acidobacteriaceae bacterium
CAGGGCACGACCAGCGGGGCGCACATCGACCTGAGCACGGGCTCGGGCACGAACACGATGCATGGCAGCGGCTATTTTCGCCGGGGGACGGACTGGCTGAACGCAGCGCCCTTCTTCTTCAACCAGGACCCGAATGTGCCGGCGAACGAGAAGGTGCCCAAGCTGAACCGCTACACGGCGGGTTTTACGCTGGGCGCTCCCCTGATCAAGGACAAGCTGTTTGGGTATGTGAGCTACCAGCATCAGCACGTGGCGGACCAGGAGATCGGCATCTCGCGGATGGACGTGCCTTACGGGCTGACGGACGACCGGTCGGCTGCGGGGCTGGCCAGCCTGGCGAACAGCGACTACGCGAATGAGAGCCCGAATGTGCAGCCGGGGCAGGTCTCGCCGGTGGCGCTCTTTCTGCTGCAGCACCCGGCGCTGCCGGGAGAGCCGGGCAAGTGGCTGATCCCGAATGCAGGGACGAACACGCTGACTTACACGGAGAGTGACAACGCGGTGATCCCGGGCACGGCCCGCTTTACGGCAGACCAGGCAGTCGCCGACTTGGACTGGAATGCGTCGAAGATCGATACTGTGTCGGCGAAGTACTACTACCAGCACGACCCGGCTTACTCTCCGTATGCCTACTCCGATGTGCCGGGGTTTGCGGTGCACATGGACACGGGCAGCCAGGTGTTCTCGCTGAATAACACGCTGGTAGCGAAGCCGAACCTGAGCCTGGTGCAGACGCTGGGCTTCTTGCGGGAGAAGGTTTACGGGGTGAACGAGCAGCCGTTTACCTCGCAGGATGCGGGGATCAACAGCTTTGGCTCGACCTACTTTCCGGGGATACAGATTCTCGATGTGCTGGGGGATCACTCGCCGGGCTACAACCTGGGAACAGGGATTGGCCCTAGCCCCTTTAACCAGGGGGCAAATACAGGGGTGTTTCAAAATCGCATCAACCCCTCGACGAGCGCGATCTGGTCGCTGGGCAAGCACACCGTGACCTTTGGCGGGAGCTATGCGTACACGCAGCTGAACGTGCGGGATGAGCGGACGAACAAGGGGATGATCGCGGTCGCGAACTTTGCGGATTTTCTGGAAGGGACGATCTCGTCGCAGAACAACGATTACACGACGACCACCTTTCTGCTGGGAGACGCGAACCGCTATTACCGGGCCAACCAGGTGGGGACCTATGTGCAGGACAAGTTCCAGCTGAGCCCGACGCTGAGCCTGACGGGCGGCGTGCGCTATGACTGGAATGGCGGGTTTACGGAGAAGAACGGGCGGATCTTCAACTTCGACCCGTCCAAGTACTCCTATAACGAGACGACGGGCACGGTGGTGACGAACGGATTCATCATTGCCGGGAACAATCCGCAGGCGACGCCAGGGGTGAGCAACACGACCCTTACGGGGCGGCAGTGGGGCATCGCGCCGCGGATCGGCGCTGCATGGCAGCCGGAGCGCTTTGCAGGCAAGGTGGTGGTGCGCGGGGGCATGGGTCTTTACTATGACCGCGGCGAGCTCTTCAGCTACTTCTCGCCGGGGTACGCGGCGGGCGAGACCACGGGCGGCCCGTTCGGCGTGAACCAGACGCCGCCGTTTGTAAACTCGGTCCAGTGCAACATCTATAACCCGGGGCCGACGGTAGCCTCGCCCTGCACGCCCGATGCTTCGGGGACGTACACGCTGTCGAATCCCTGGGGGACGGTGCCTGGCAACCGGCCTACGGGCAAGGCGTCCGATATTTCGAACTACCTGCCGGGGGCGGCGGCGATCATGAACGGGGCGCAGCTCTTCTCGCTGGGCACCTATGACCGCACAAACAAGCTGCCGTACACGATCAACTACACGCTGGACGTGCAATGGCAGCCGCGCAACGACCTGGCGGTGACGGTGAGCTATGTGGGCAACATGGGCCGGCACGAGGTGGTGCCGGTGCCGTTCAACCAGGCGGGCATCGCGACGCCGTCGAGCCCCATCCACGGGCAGCAGTACACCTATGGCTACTCGGTGCAGAACTCGGGCGCCTGCTACAACAGCTACAATCCGGGGTGCTCGCCGGCGATGCTGCCAAACGGGCAGCCTTACCTGGGCACCTACGAGGGCGGCAACATCGACCTGCGGGTTCCCTACATCGGCTATTCGGCCGAGTCCGAGACGTACAAGGCGGCGGGCATCTCGAGGTATGACGCGCTGCAGGCCCATGTCGAGAAGCGGCTGAGCCATGGGGTGCAGGTTGGTTTTTCCTACACGTACTCCCATGCGCTTGATGAACAGAGCGGGATTGGCCTGTTCTACAACGGCAACAATCCTCTGAACCTGCGCGACGGGTATGGCTCGTCGGACTTTGATCGCACCCACGTGATCAACTTCAATTACACCTACAAGGTGCCGGACACGGTGAAGCCGAACACGCTGATGGGCAAGGTGGTGGATGGGTGGGCGCTGCAGGGGATCACGGTGATCCAGAGCGGGCAGCCTTACAGCGTGATCGACTACTCGGGCGCGGTGGGGAGCATTTACTACGGGACCGCGGACGGGATCACCAACCCGATCGTACCGCTGGCCGCCGGGTGCACGCCCAAGAGCGCGAAGACGGGCTCCTCCGGCGCTTTCGGGCCGAACAGCAACGGCGACTACGCGCTGAAGGCTTCCTGCTTTACGCTGCCGCTGCTAGCCGCCGGGTCGCTGGGTGGAGCTATCCCGAACAACGATGCCTTCGAGACGGGATTTACCTCGGGGCAGCGGAACATCTTCCGCCAGTCCTATCAGCGGCGCGCGGATGCTTCGCTGGTGAAGGAGTTTGCGGTGGCGGAGAAGTACCACTTCCTCTACACGTTTGACGTCTTCAATTTGACTAACACCACTTCGTTCGATATACCGACGGACAACGTGGTGCAGAATGGGAGCTTCTTTACGACGCCCTACGTGGGGGAGACGCCGACGCCTCCGCCGGCCTCGCAGGGATGCCCGGCGCCGACGGCGGGCAATCCCGCCTGCTCGTTCTACAACGCGCCAGCGGGGCTGGGCGCGACGGTGAATGCGATCAGCAGCCCGAGGCAGATCCAGATGTCGTTGCGGATGAACTTCTAGCCGCTGGCCGAGGACGGAGTCAGCAGGCGCGTCCGCTAACACCGGTCAGGAGCTAACTCCGGTCAGGAGCAAACCGTCACGGTGGCCAGGTGGGGCGCGGCCGCGGCCAGGCTCTGCGCGAGATCGTGGGGGGATGCGAAGTGTTTGCCCTCGACGTGCCGCATGGCGAGCGGGAAGGTCAGCAGGGGCTGGTCAAAGGGATAGGGCTGGAGCCGGAAGACACGCTCGCCGGCGGGCTGGACGGAGACCGGCCGGTACTGGGCATCGCCGCAGGAGAGCGGATGCAGCAGGTGCGCCGGGGTTTGGTAGTCGACACAGGCCAAGAGTGACAGGTTGTCGCAGGCCTGCAGCAGGCGGAAGTGGTCGTTGAGCCGGGGCGTGCTGAGGTCCTCGGGGCGGATGCCGGGATCGTCTTGCAGCTGCTCTCGGAGCTGCTGCTGGTAGGCGCGCTGCTGGTCGAGGAAGCGGTCGAGCAGGGGCAGATCTTGGGGCAGGATGGTGGTGCGATCGGCTCGGTCGGCAAGCAGGTTGATGGTGTGCATGGAGACCAGGATGGCGGCGTAGGGGTCCTGGTCCGCGAGCAGACGCACGGCCCTGTCGCGTACTGCGAGATAGTCGCGGAGATCGATCTCTTCAAAGGCCGAGTACCTGCCGACCAGCTCGCGAGAAAAGGCGCTGGGCTTGCCGTCGCGGGTGGTGGTGGGGCGCAGATCGCGGGTGGCCCAGCCATCATCGTGGCGCCAGATGGCGCGGAGCACGCGGGCCCGGGGCCGGGGCGCCTGGAACAAGGCATTGCCCCAGCGCTCGGCAAAGGCGCCGGCGAGGTGGGCGTGATCGACATGGGTGACCAGCCACCAGCCGGTCTCGGACTCGAGGCGAAGCATGGATTACTCTACCCCGGCGCGGGCCGACTCATGCCACTGATGAAGAAAAATCCACTCGAGTAGCGCTACCAGGAAGTAGAAGGTGAAGCCGAGCAGGGTGGCGGCGGCGATCAGGGCGAAGAGGTAGTCGGTTTCAAGCTGAGCGGAGGCGTAGATGATGGAGTAGCCGAGGCCGCCGCGCCC
>DASWUY010000103.1:0-5101 GCA_036401435.1 Acidobacteriaceae bacterium
GCCCAGTTGTGCGCGCGGCACGTACGAGCCAAAGGCCACGCCGGTCAGGCGCTCGCGCTCGCAGGTCAGGGCGAGCTCCGCCTTGCGCACGCCCCCACCGACGAACAGGAACCGGATGCTTGCGTGGTGAGCGAGCGAGCGGATCGCGCCCGTAATGGTTTCTGCGTCGTGAGCCAGGCCGAAATTGCCTGAGTAGAGGATCACCAGGTGGTCCGGATCGCCTGGGCGCTCCACCGGCATGGTAACGCTCCCATCGGCCCAGTTTTCCGCGACCGAGATCTTCTCGCGGGGTATGCCTCTACGCGCCAGCCGATCCTTCATGCACTCGCCCAGCGCCACAATGCCCTCTGCCTGGTGCCGGGTGTAGTCCGCTAAGCCGCCCACCACCCGGTCTGCCAGCCCGCCCGCACGGAAGTAGTGCACGTCGATGGCGACGTCGGGATACAGGTCCATCTCCCAGATGTAGTGCCTGGCGCCACGCAGCCTGCGCAGCATGGTGCCCAGCAGCGGCAGCAGCGGCGGAGTGGTGAGGGTCAGCACCAAGTCCGGCTTCTCGACCCGCAGGGCCTCAAAGGCGGCCCGCGCATAAAAGCTCAGGTACGAGAACACGCGCCCAGCCTTGCCGCGGCCAAAGGGCAGCGCCTTTACCCTGCGGATGGCCACGGCCGGCGCTTCCCCGGACTCGGCCAGCGCATAGCCTGCATCGCCGCTGATGACCGACACCTGGTGGCCGCGCGCCAGCAGGCCGCGGGCCAGGTCCGTCAGCAGCTGGCTGGTGGCGGAGGAGTCCGGCCAGAAGAACTGATTCAGCAACAGGATCCTCATCGCGCCACCCCTTCTGGCAGAGCGGCCGGGGACGCTTCGGCGATCTCTCTCTTCTTCACAAAGCGGGCCGGGTTCCCCGAGTGGATCTCGTACGCAGGCAGGCTCCGCGTGACCACGCTGCCGGCAGTCGCAACCGAGCACCGGCCCATCGTCACGCCGGGCAGGAGCATGGCCTTCGCTCCCAGCCACGCACCCTCTTCCAGGTGCACCGCGGCCACCTTGAGGCCGAAGTGCGGATCGCTCCAGTCGTGATTGCCGGTGCACACGTAGCTGCCTTGCGAGAGGCAGGCATTGCTGCCGATCGAGACCAGCGTCAGGTTATCGATCCAGCAGTCTTCGCCGATCCAGGTGTCGTCGCCCACGGCCAGGTGCCAGGGATACTTGATGTTGACCCGCTGCTTGATGACGACGCCTGTGCCGATCCGGGCGCCGAAGAGCCGCAGCATCGCCACCCGCAGGGCGGAGGAGGGAAGGATGCCGGAGCGCAGGACAGGCAGCCCAAGCAGAAACCATGCCACCTGCCAGGCCAGCGAGCGCCCGGGGTGGTACCAGCGATTGTCGTAGTCGCGCAGGCGGACGTCGCTCATGCGCGCAACCCCGGCGTCTGGATTTCGCAGCTTGTGGGCAGGCTGCCGCCCTGCACCCAGGCATACACCTCGCTCATCTGCCGGCCCACGGAGGACCAGTGAAAGGACCGCTCCACCATGGCGCGGCCCTGGTTGCCGATCGACCGGTTGGCTCGCTCTCCATTGCGCAGGCACTCCTTCAGAGCAGAGACCAGCTGCGATACGTCGGGATCAATCTCCCACCCTGCGCCGTTGCTTGCGACCTCTGGCAGATGGCACTGGCGGGTGAGAATGACGGGCACGCCCAGCCCCATGGCTTCAAGCAAGGAGACGCTCAGCCCCTCGGAGTAGGAGGGCAGGACAAAGCAGTGCGCCGCCGCCAGCGCGCTCCACTTCCTCTCGCCCGCAAGCATGCCGGTGAAGGTGACGCGATCGACCAGCGCGAGCTCACGGACATGCGTCTCGAGCGAGCTGCGGGTGTTTTCGCAGTCCGGGCCGGCCAGCACCAGGTGCGCGTCCGGGAACTGCGCCTGCAGCTCTGCCCAGGCCTTGACCAGCAGCAGCACACCCTTTTTGAAATGCAGCCGCCCCAGGAACAGGACTAGCTGCTTGCCCCACAAGTGTGGAAACGCCTCAAGAAACGCTGCAGGGGTGACGGCATCGGGAACCCGCACGCCGTTGGGAATGACGGCGATGGGACGCTCTACGCCAAAGCGGCGATAGTCTTCTGCCTCTGCGCGGGTGAGCGCATGCAGGCACGCCGCGCCGCCCAGGTTGCGACGCTCTGTGAGCGCGGCGTAGATGCGCTTCTTCCACTTTTTCTGCTCCAGTGCCCAGGGCTCCAGCATGCCGTGGGCTGAGACGATGTAGGGCCGCTCCAGTTCGCGGGCCATGGCTGCCGCCACCTCTTCGCTCTGCGCCCACAGGCCATGGATATGGAGACCATCCGCATGGCGAACCTGCTCGCGAAAACGCGCCTTCAGCCCACGGTCGCGCAGCCACGCCAGGCGGCTGGCCGGCCAGTAGCTTACCTCGAGGGGCACCTCGGTCGTGGGAGCAAACTCCTCACCCGGCACGCAGAAGGCAGCAAGCTGCACACGGAAGCCCCCCGAGCGCGCCGTCGCCGCGCCCAGCTCAGGCACAGCCGCGCTCAGGCCGCCGTACCTGGGGTCCAGGTGCGAGAGCGCGCTGATCCAGGTGCCGCTCGATGCAGGCGCCTCACGCAGGGCGACGGCGGGTGCTTGCTGGTGCTGCGAGGCTGCCATCTTCGTTCCTTTCTGCAAGCCCGGCTTGGGGGAGCGTGCCTTGCTCTTCGGTCCCGTTTCAGCTTCTGGCGATGCGGGCGATTTCGCGCCCGAAGTTTTGTGGAGAGTAGGTGGCAATGCGCGCGCGTGAGCAAGCGGCCATGTCAGCCGCGGCCGCGGGGCTGAGCCTTTCCATCGCGGCAAGTGATCGCGCCAGGTCGTGCTCGCGCGCAGGGTCAAAGACAAAGCCGTTCACCCCGTCGGCGACCAGGTCCTCGGCGCAGCCGCATCGCGAGGAGACGATCACAGGCAGTCCCGAAGCCATGGCCTCGTTGACCACCAGCCCCCATGGCTCGCGCGTGCTGGGCAGCACCAGGGCCCCGGCAAACGCGTAGCAGGGCAGCAGCTCTTCAACACTCTTGTGCCCCATGAAGTGAATCTCTGCACCCAGGCTGGAAGAGGCTGCCAGCGCGCGCAGGTGTGGCTCCTCTGGCCCGCCGCCTGCGAGCACCAGGCTCCATGCGCCGCCTGCCGCGCGGTAGGCGGCGTAGGCGCGCAGCAGCCCGTCCACGTTCTTCTCTTCCGCGAGCCGCCCCACGTAGAGGAAGAAGCGCCGCGGCAGTCCCGGTGACGGCTGGCGACGCAGCCGCTCTGTCTGCTCGCGGTAGCTGTCGTTGTCCACCACGTCATAGAAGTGCGCGATGCGCCGCGGCGGAAATCCAAGCCGTTCCAGGTAGCGCACATGCGCCTTGCCACCGGTTACCGCCCAGTCAAACAAGCCGCACACCAGCGCCGCCTTGACCCGCTCCTTCCACCATGACCGGCAGTGATCCTGCTCCGCGCTTTCCGTCATCAGCACGCTCTTGGCGGCATGCAGCCTTGCCCAGGCGGCAGCAGCCAGCCCGGGCAGCGTGTAGTAGCCAGGCACCAGCACCACCTCAGGGCGCAGCGTGCCCAGCCTCTGCCAGACCGCGCGAGCCAGCCGCAGTTGCCCGGCATCCTTCCAGCTGCTGTCAGGCAGCAGGGTTTCGATCGACAGAGAGCCTCGGGCCCGCGCTCGGAAGTCAAGCCCGGCATGCACCCCGATGCCGCCCACCATCTCCAGACCCACCACCGCTCCGGCCAGCTCGGGGTCGTGCGCCAGCCCTGCAAAGCGAGCCAGGTGGTAGGCGTACCAGTCGATCCACAGGACGGCCACCCGGCACACCCCCGCATGACTGGGCGCCGTCGCCACGGCCGGAACCGCGTGGTCCCGTTCCAGCCTCGGCGCGTGCTCTGCGGATGGAGCCAGCTGGGCGTCAAGCACGCTGCATCCCTCCGTCAAACGCCCCTTCGATCGCGTCCTGCTCCTCTTGCACTGCGGGAGCTCGCAGCGCCCATCGCCACACCAGCCAGCTGGGGATGGACAACAGCAGGGTGCGGAAGATGACCGCCTCCATCGTCTGCATGATGAGGTAAATCGAGATCGCCGAGAGAATCACGTACTGGCTGGCCCAGGGGCCGCCGCGCGTCACTGCCCGCTTCCACACCCAGCAGTACGCGCACCCGATCGCCGCGATCAGCGGCACCGCAAACCACCACGCCTCTACCCAGAGGTCGGCCACAATGCCGGGCGCGGAGCCGTCTGCCCCCACCCAGCCCAGGGCGTCGGCAAAGCCCTCCCCGGTGCCGGCGTTGGTCAGCAGCTCAGGCACGCCAAAGTCTTCATACTTGGTTGGCCAGATAGCGCGCGGAATGGGGCGGACCAGCACCTGAGCGAGGTAGCGGCGCATCCAGAAGTAGTGGTCGCGCTGTCGGGCTGCCAGCACTGAGCCGCTGCCGTAGATGTATTCATTGCCGGTGTCCGGCGTTTCAACGATGTTGCTGACATCGGTGTTCACATCGAAGTTGGAGCCGAGATAGATCTGCGACCGGTTGGTCACCAGGAAGAGCACAAAGTATCCCAGCAGCAGGCCCAGCCCGGCCGTCGCCAGCACCGGGGGCCGCTTGCGCCGCGAGAGATACCAGCCCATCACCACCACCACCACGATCGAGAAGGTGGGCCCGCGCCGGGCCATCAGCACCGCCTGCGCGGCCCAGGGCAGTCCGAACCCTGCCATCGCGGCCAGGTTGAGCAGACGCAGGCCGCCGGCGGCCTGCGAGGAGACAGCCAGCAGCACGGCCACCAGCAGCAGCAGGCTGCAGTCGCGCACGTAGCCGCTGTCGTCCCAGCCACCCGAGTAGGAGGCGCTGAAGGCCTTCACAAAGCCGCCAACGTTGTGGATCGTGATCAGCCAGCAGAGCAGCCCGATCGCGCCGACGGCGTAGCTGCCCAGCGTGAGGCGCAGGCAGGCGGAGGCCGAGAGCTCTGTCGGTAGACCGTCGGCCCGTGAAGCACGCGCTCTTGTGCCGGTGGCCAGGCAGGCAAGCACAAACGCAAGCACCGCTGTTACGTTCAGCGTCTGCACCAGGAGCAGCTGGTCGCCG
>DASWUY010000104.1:0-3976 GCA_036401435.1 Acidobacteriaceae bacterium
CATCCGCCAGGAGGGTGGGCTGAACGGCTTCATGCTGCGCACCGAGAGCGACCATGACAGCTATGGCGCGGGCCATGCTGGCACGGCGCTGTCGGCCGCCCTGGGCATGGCAGTCGCTCGCGACCTGGCCGGGGGCACTGAGCACATCGTGGCACTGGCCGGCGATGCCGCATTTACCAACGGCATCTCGTTCGAGGCGCTCAACAACATCGATGGGCAGACCAGGCGCCTGATCGTGGTGCTGAACGACAACGAGTGGTCCATCGATCGCAACGTTGGATCGATCGCCAAGTACCTGCACAAGATCGTGACCAACAAGAACGTGAACTCGCTGCATGACAGCGCCTCGCGCCTGGTCGAAAAGATCGGCGGCAAGACAGCGATCAAGGCAGTGCGCCGGGCAGAAGAGGCAGCCAAGGGCATGCTCTGGCCCTCGATGTTCTTCGAAGAGTTCGGACTGGTCTACTACGGTCCGCTGGACGGACACAACATCCCGCTGCTGATTGAGACCTTCGAGTTCCTCAAGCAGCAAGAGCGCCCGGTGCTGCTGCATGCCATCACGCAGAAGGGCAGGGGTTTCCAGCCCGCGCTCGACAAGCAGAAGAAGTTTCACGGCCTGGGACCCTACGACCCGGAGACCGGGCACACGCATCCAGCCGGGCAGCAGACCTACTCCGAAGTGTTCGCAAACACGATGGTCAAGCTGGCGGATGCGGATGAGAAGGTAGTCGCGATTACAGCTGCCATGCCAAACGGCACGGCGCTCGACCTCTTCCGGCCGCACCATCCCACGCGTTATTTTGACGTCGGCATTGCAGAGGAGCATGCAGTCATCTTTGCTGCGGGCCTGGCGACGCAGGGATTCAAGCCCTTCTGCGCCATCTACTCCACCTTCCTGCAGCGGGCCTTCGATCCCATCGTGCACGATGTGTGCCTGCAGAACCTGCCGGTGGTCTTCTGCATGGATCGCGGGTCGCTAAGCGGCGACGATGGCGCGACGCATCACGGCCTCTTCGACATCAGCTACCTGCGGCCGATCCCGAACATGATCCACATGGTGCCGGCCAACGAAGACGAGCTGGCCGACATGCTGTATACGGCCAAGCTGCATCCGGGCCCGAGCGCAATCCGCTACCCCCGCGGCGTGGGCCCCGGGGTGCCGCTCAAGGCCGAGCCGCAGGCGCTGCCCATCGGCGTGGCGCAGGTGGTGCAGGACGGCAGCGATGTGGCCATCTTTGGACTGGGCGCCCTGTTGCCCATGGCGGAAGAGCTGCGTCGACGGCTCGCAGCAGACGGCATCTCTGCCGCGGTCATCAACCCCCGTTTCGTCAAGCCGCTCGACCTGCGCACGCTGGAGCGATACGCGCGGCGCGTGGGCGTCCTCGTGACCTTTGAGGATCACGTGCTGGCAGGCGGCTTCGGCAGCGCGGTGCTCGAAGGGCTGGAGCAGATGCAGGTGCCCGTGCCGGTAGTGCGGATCGGCTGGCCGGACGGCTTTATCGAGCATGGCAAGGTGGACTCGCTGCGCGCGCGGTACGGCGTGACGGTGGATGCGGCGCTTGAGAAGCTGCGCGCCTATCTGCCCGCGCTGAAGCGGCGCCGCCTGCGTGCCGTCGCACGCTAGCCTGGCCGCCTAGACCGGCCGGCCAGACCGGCGCATGCAGCCGTAGCAGCTCTGACAGGACCGACTCGATCGAAGAGTCAGGGCGCGGCGAGGAGCTTGAGCAGCTGGCGCTGGCGGAATGCAAAGAGAGCACGCATCTGCAGCGCGCCGCCAAGCAAGTTCGCGACCTCACCCAGCGGGCCGAACTTCATCTCGTAGGTCACGTCATCCGAGACCAGGGTGCCCGCCACCCCGGCTCGCGTCTCAGCAAGAACACGATGGCAGTGCCGCCAGTAGGCGAAAGGTCCCTGCAGCTGCTCGTCGCAGAAGTGATCGTCCCAGACAAACTCCGGGATGCGCGCGTCCCAGTGCATCCGCACCGGCGAGAGCGGCAGAGGGCGAAAGCTGATGGTCATGCGTGTGCCCTCGCCTGCCGCGACGGTGTGCTGGTGATGGGGCGGGCGCGTGGCAGGGCTGAGCAGAGTGGCCGAATCGATGCGCGCCTTCTGCCAGCCGGGCATGAGCGGGGGCAGGTTCTCAGGGTTGGCGAAGAAGGCGAAGACCTGCGGCACAGGGTAGGGCACCCACTGCTGGAACTGGAGTCGGTGGCGCATGGCTCATTCTATGCAGGCGGAGAAAGGGGGCGGGATGCGGCTGGCGGGAGGTGCCGTGATGGAGAGCCCGCGGGCCCTTGCTTTGAAGGGCCGCTCCGGGCGGAAAGAACCAGGCAGAAAGGTGCAGCGCGGCGCAAGTCAGGTGCGCCGAGAGGCACTTAGTTGGGCATCAGTACGGTATCAACGACGTGGATGACGCCATTGGACTGGATCACGTCCTTGATGGTGACGGTAGACATGCCGCCCTTCTCGTCGGTCAGCATCAGCTTGCCATCCATCATGGAGGCAGTCAGTGTGCCGCCTTCTACGGTGGTAAGGGTGGCCTTGCCGCTGCCCTTCTTGATCGCCTTGGCGATCTCCTTGGAGGTCATCTTGCCGGCCACAACGTGGTAGGTGAGCACCTTCTTGAGCTGGTCCTTGTTCTCCGGCTTCAGGAGCGTGTCCACGGTGCCGGCAGGCAGCTTGTCAAAGGCTTCGTTGGTTGGCGCGAAGACGGTAAACGGGCCTGTGCCTTCAAGCGTGTCCACCAGTCCGGCTGCCTTGACGGCCGCGACCAGCGTCGTATGATCCTTGGAGTTGACCGCGTTCTCGACCACGTTCTTGGTCGGGTACATGGCGGCGCCGCCAACCATGGGGTCGGCCTCTGCATGGGCGGCCACCGCGCTCATGCTCAGGGTCAGCGCCAGTGCCGTTGCAAACATCCTGCTGCTTGATCTGTTCTTCATTCGGCTTTGCCTTTCGTAGTGCGTGGGGGTGGAGTTCCGGACTACAGGGTGTCGCTTGTGGGGTTTCAGACATCGATTCAAACCCACTCAGTCATATCTACGGTGCAGACAGGGGATTTGGATGGCGCCGCCAATGCCTTCTCTGCAGGAGAGGCCTTAACTATTTACCCTGTACACAGGGCATGCGCCCAAAACGGGACAGTGGTGGACCCAGCAGGCCCTCCCCGAACGCAGCCAGAAACGAGAAGCAGGTCTCTATGGCGGTATCTCTTGACGTCCGGCACGGCTCCCAGCACAACAAGTGGCTGGTGCTGATTGGCGCCGGCAAGCTGTTCAAGGCGCTGCTGCTGCTGGCGCTCGGCTTCGGCGCACTCAAGTTGCTGCACAAGGACCTGGCCGACACGGTGACGCACTGGCTGGTAGACATGCGATTTGACCCGGAGAGCCACTTCATCAGCAAGATCATCGAGAAAGTCGCCGGCATCAGCCCGCATCGTCTGCGCCAGATCAGCGTCGGCATCTTCTGCTTCGCGGCCATGGACGTGATCGAGGGAACAGGCCTGATCCTCGAGCGATGGTGGGCAGAGTACCTGACCCTGATCGTGACCGCCTCCTTCGTCCCATGGGAGATCTTTGAGATCATCCGCCATTTCACCTGGGCCAAGATCGTCATCGCCCTTCTGAACATCGCCGTCGTCTTCTACCTGCTCATCTACCTGCAGGGCAGGATCCGCACCCGCATCCGCAGCCGAGCGGAAAGCCTGGCCCCCTGAACATGGCTGGTTCAGCGGGGAAGGCGTCGCTCGCCTTCCCGAGTTAACGTGAGCTTTTGCACAGCAAGCCGGCTCTTTCCCACAGCGGTAACTAACTTCTAGTAACAGTACGCGGATTTTTACGTATTTTTCTCTATCTCCTGCCGTACTATGTGGACAAAAGTGGTTGGGAGTGGCAAGAAGTGGCTGCAAAGTGCACCCATGAGAGGCAGAAAACCACCGGGATGAGTTCTGAGGCGCTGCGGCGCGAAGGTCGGCAAT
>DASWUY010000105.1:0-6349 GCA_036401435.1 Acidobacteriaceae bacterium
GAACGTGCCGACGCTCTTTGTAGCCAGCGGCGCGGAAGATCCCCACACCAGCAAGCCCTTCCAGCTGCCAGGCTTTTACGACACCAGCCCAGCCAACGGTGGGCTTCCTTTTGGCGGTCCGCAGAACACCATCCAGTACAACCAGGACCTGAACCTCACCAAGGGTCGCCACAACCTGCAGTTTGGCGGGCAGATCCTCTACATCCAGGAGAACGCCGCCTACGGCGCCTATGCCCAGGCAAATGAGCAGCTGGGCAATAATCAGCCTACCGGCTTACAGAACCTGTTGACTGGCCATCTGTTTCAGTTCCAGGCAGCAGTCAACCCCAAGGGCACGACGCCCTGCGCCAGGGATCCGTACACAGGTCTGCTGGTAGACACAAGCACCTGCCAGATCACCTTGCCGGCGACCCAGCCACAGTTTGCGCGGTCTGATCGCTTTCATGACTGGGCGGGCTACGGCCAGGATCAATGGAAGGTTACGCCCAGCCTCACCTTGAACTACGGTGTTCGCTACGAGTACTTCGGCGTGCAGCACAACAACAACCAGAACCTGGATTCGAACTTCTACTATGGGTCGGGAAGCAGCCTGCAGGAGCGAGTACGCAACGGCTCGGTGCTGACTGTACCCAACAGCCCCATCAAAGAGCTGTGGAAGCCGCAATACGGCACCGTCTCTCCGCGCCTGGGCTTCGCGTATGACGTCTTCGGAAACGGCAAGACGTCGGTTCGCGGCGGCTACGGCATCTCCTACGAGCGCAACTTCGGCAATGTCACCTTCAACCTGATCCAGAACCCGCCCAACTATGCGGTCATCGTCATCAAGCCCTCAACGCAGAACGGTGTGCCCGTGCCTGTGACCAACTCCAATGTCGGTCCGCTGGCTGGCGGTGGAAACCTTACCTCGGTCGCCCTGCCGCCTACCAGCCTGCGCCACGTGGATCAGAACATCCGCACCGCGCAGACCCAGTTCCATTCTCTGTCTATTGATCAGCAGGTTGGCCGTGGCTCCGTTCTGGAGCTTACCTACAATGGCGCTCGCGGCATTCACCTCTATGACATCAAGAACTACAACATTCCGGGCATGGGGAACCTCTACCTGGGGGATCCTGCCGGCGCACTTAGCCCGTTGAACCCGCACTTCTCGAACGACAACAACCGCGGCTCAAACGGCGACTCCTACTACAACGCGCTGAACGTGCAGTTCACCACGCAGGACATCCGGCACTCCGGCCTGTCGCTGGTGGCGAACTACACCTATGCGCACGCGCTGGACGATCTCTCCACCACCTTCTCCGAGACGGCTGGGTCAAGCGCCTTCACACTGGGGTACACGGATCCTTTCAACCCGGCGCTCGATCACGGCAACTCGGACTTCGACATCACCCACCGCTTCGTGCTGGCCCCGATCTACCGCACGCCCTACTTCTTCAAGGACAAGGGTGGATACGTCAAGCAGTTGCTCGGCGGGTATGAGGTTACGGGCATCTACACGTTGCGGAGCGGCACGCCCTTTAACTTCTACGACTCGACCAACGACAGCTCCGGCTACGGTGTGCCTCGCTACAACCCGAGCAGCGCCGTGACCAAGCACACCTTCAAGTCGATTCCCAGTGGGGCGAGCAGCGGTGGTGCAAACAAGTACACGCTCACCTCGGGCTCCGGCAACGCCAATGCTTACACGCTGCCGGTCGACAACCCGTTTGTGAATCCTGACCTTGGCATCTCCGATCTTGGGCCCTACCCCACCACGATGGTAGGCCGCAACAGCTTCCGCGGGCCGGGAGCCTACAACCTGAACGTCTCGCTTTCAAAGACCTTCCCCATTCACGAGCGGCTGAACTTCGAGCTTCGAGCCGAGGGCTTTGATGTGACCAACCACCACAACCTTTACATCCAGGAGACGCAGCTGGATGCCGCCAATTACAACAACATCCCTGTGCCCAACACCGATCCCCAGCAGTTCACCAACATCAACCCGCAGATCATCGCCTCCAAGGGTGGCGTGGGTAACAACGGTGGTGCGAACGATGAGCGCCGCTTCCTGCAGTTCGCGGGCAAGATCAACTTCTAATCCGCGACACTGCAATCGCTCCAAGGGACAGGCAGCTTGCCTGTCCCTTTTCTTTTGGCTCTGCCCAGCTCAGGGGGCGCAGCCTGGTCACTACCGCAGCCCTGTGTGCGCGTGCCACAATGATGCTGTCTCAGACTGAAGCCGTGGAGCGACCAGCGAGCGCATGGAACTGAAGGGCAAGCGGGTACTGGTGGTGGGGCTTGGCCGCTCGGGGCTGGCAGCGGCCGTGTTTCTACGCCGGCGCGGCGCCAGGGTCACGGTCTCTGACATGCGCAGCGCCGATGCCCTGGGCCGGGAGCTGCTGGGCGACCTGCCGCGCCTGCTTGAAGAGGGGATCGCGGTTGAAGCGGGCGGGCATGGCCTGCTCACCTTTCGCCGGCAGGACCTGATTGTCGTCAGCCCGGGCGTGCCGCCCGATACTCCGGAGCTGCGCCAGGTGCGCAACTTCGGGCTGCCGATCATCGGCGAGCTGGAGCTGGCCTCCCGCTTCCTCAAGGGCAGAACGATCGCCATCACGGGATCGAATGGCAAGACCACGACCACCACCCTGTGCGGAGCCATTATGGCCGCCGGCGGCGTGCCGGTGCAGGTAGGCGGCAACATTGGCGTGCCTGTCGTCTCGCTCGTTGAGAGCTCCAAGGAGGAGAGCTGGAATGTGCTCGAGGTCTCGAGCTTCCAGCTTGAGTCCACCGTGGAGTTCCGGCCCGAGATCGCCGTCATGCTCAACGTGACGCCCGATCACCTGGATCGCCATGGCACCTTTGCAAACTACCTGGCGGCCAAGGAACGGATCTTTGCCAACCAGCGTGCGGGCGACTTCCTGGTGTTGAATGCGGAGGATGAAGTGACCTCGCGATGCGCGGCGCGGGCGCCGGCCGAGGTGGGCTGGTTCAGCCGCTCGCGGGTGGTGCGGCAGGGTACGTTTGTGCACCAGGGGGTGGTTGCTTATCGCGCGTCTGAGTCCTCCGCCGCTGAGCCGATTCTCCCTGTTGCGTCCATCCCGCTCAAGGGCGAGCACAACCTCGAGAATGTTCTGGCAGCGGTCTGTGCGGCGCGCCTGGCGGGGGTCGAGGCGGAGGCCATTCGGAGTGCGGTCGAGAGCTTCCGCGCGGTTGAGCACCGGCTGGAGTTCGTAACCAGGCAGGAGGGCGTGGAGTACTACAACGACTCCAAGGCGACGAACGTGGACGCGACGGCGAAGGCGCTGGCGGCCTTTCCTTCCGGTATCCACCTGATCCTGGGCGGCAAGGACAAGGGCTCGGACTACCGGGCGCTGCGGCCGCTGCTGGCCGAGCGCGTGCGCGCGGTGTACACCATCGGCTCGGCGGCTGAAAAGATCGAGCAGCACATTCATGGAGCCGCCCCGGTGGTGCGTGCGGGCACGCTCAAGCGAGCGGTGGAGCTTGCTGCCGAGGCGGCCCGGACCGGCGAGGTGGTGCTGCTGGCGCCGGCCTGTTCGAGCTTTGACCAGTTCGCGAACTACGAAGAGCGGGGACGCGCTTTCAAGGAGCTGGTGTTTGGCGTATGGCAAAACGCGTAGGCGTCGACAAGTGGATCTACTGCGTGACCCTGGTGCTGGTGGTGGTGGGGCTGCTGATGGTCTTCAGCGCCTCGGCAGTCATGGCGCGGGAGCGGTACGGCTCCTCCTATAACTTCGTCAGCCGCCAGGCGTTGTGGGCCTTTGCGGGGCTGGCCGCGATGACGCTGCTGATGCGCGTCGACTATCGCAAGTACAACCGGCCGACGGTGGTCTACCCGGCCATCGGCACGACGATCGTGCTGCTGCTGGCCGCCTTTGCCATGCATGACTCGCATGGCGCGCACCGCTGGATCAAGCTCGGGCCCATGTCACTGCAGCCATCGGAGCTGGCCAAGCCCACGCTGGTGCTCTTCCTGGCCTGGTGGCTGCAGAATCGCATGCACTCGATCGATGACCTGCGGCAGACCATCCTGCCAGCGGCCGTGCCGAGCCTGCTCTTCATCGCGCTGATCGTCAAGGAGCCGGACCTGGGTACAGCGCTGGTGTGTGCAGCCGTTACAGCGCTGCTCCTCTACCTGGCCGGCATGAACTTCAAGTACCTGGGCTACGCGGCGCTGGCAGCTGCGCCTGTGCTCTATGTGCTGCTCTTCCGGGTCAAGTTTCGCCGGGAGCGGATGCTGGCGTTCATTGACCCGGAGTCCGACCCGCTGGGCAAGGGCTTTCACATCATCCAGTCCCTCATTGCGGTGGGCACCGGCGGCGTGCGCGGGCTGGGCTACATGGAGGGTCGGCAGAAGCTCTTCTACCTGCCGGAGTCGCATACCGACTACATCTTCGCGAACATCTCGGAAGAGGTAGGGCTGATCGGCTCGCTGTGCGTCGTCGCGCTGTTTGCCATCTTCGGCTACCGCGGCTTCCGGGCCGCCATTCTCTCGATTGATCCCTTCGCCCGTCTGCTCGCATTCGGCGTGACATCGACCATCCTGATCCAGGCCTTCTTCAACATCAGCGTGGTGCTGGCGCTGGTACCCACCAAGGGCATCACCCTGCCGTTTGTCTCCTATGGCGGCACATCGCTGTTCATCACGCTGGCGTCTGTGGGGGTGCTGCTCAACATTACGCGAGAGATTGAGTGATCGAGGGCCCGCCTGTGCTGCGTGTGCTGATCGCGGGCGGTGGCACGGGAGGACACATCATCCCGGCGCTGGCCATCGCCGACGCGCTGCGAGCAGGGCCTGGGAGCACGGAGATACTCTTCCTGGGCACGCCACGCGGCCTGGAGTCGCGGCTGGTGCCGCAGGCCGGCTATCCCCTGGAGCTGATAGAGGTAGGCCAGCTGAAGAATGTTGCGCTGGCTACGCGGCTGCGCACGCTCTTTGACCTGCCGCGAGCGTTGCTGCGAGCGCGCGCTCTTCTCCAGAGCTTTCGCCCGCAGGTGGTGGTTGGGGTGGGCGGCTACGCGTCGGGCCCGGCCATGGCCGCGGCCCTGCTGGGGGGCGTGCCTACGCTTGCCTTTGAGCCGAACGCTGCGCCCGGTCTCGCCAACCGGCTGGTGGGCAAGCGGGTGAGTGCGGCTGCGGTAAACTTTGCGCCTGCGGCCAGGTTCTTTCGCCATGCGGAGGTGACCGGCATCCCGGTGCGAGCGGAGTTCTTTCGCATCGCGCCCAGTGCAGCAGCCGCTCCGCCACACCTGCTGGTATTTGGCGGCAGCCAGGGGGCGCGCCTGCTGAACCAGGCGATGCCGCAGGTAGTGGCGCGCCTCCTAGACCAGGTGCCTGGCTTGACGGTGCTGCACCAGGCCGGTGCACGCCATGTGGAGACCACGCTGGCCGCCTACCAGGCGTCGGGCGCAGACGCCTCGCGCTGGAGCGTCCACGCCTTCCTCGACGACATGGCGCAGAGGTTTGCCGCGGCCACGCTGGTGCTGGCGCGCTCCGGGGCCAGCACCGTCGCGGAGCTGTGCGCGGCGGGCAAGCCGGCGCTGCTGGTGCCGTTTGCGCTGGCCGCAGACGATCACCAACGCAGGAATGCCAAGGTCCTGGTCGAGCAGGGCGCTGCCGCACTGCTGCTGGAGCCGGAGTTGAACGAGGCGAGCCTGTTGGCTGCGTTGCTCGCGCTGCTGCAGGAGCCGGGAAGGCTGGCAGCGATGGGGGCGCGGGCGCGAAGCCTGGCGCACCCGGATGCCGCAGAGCGGATCGCGGGCATGGTGAGACGGCTTGCGTCCCGGGGAGGGACCGAGGGTAGTCTGCGCGGGAGGGGTCGGAGGGAGGCGCGCAGGGGCTTCTTGTTGGATAAACCGCGCGGTGGGACAAGGGGCGCTCCACAAAGCAAGGCAAACCGCTTCGCACTGTAAAGCAGGGCAGACCAGTCGCATCGCGGAGCGTGTGCAGGCAGGCAACCGCCAGTGCGTGTAAGAAGACTGCCGGGATAGTGACAGGTCTCAGTGATTGAGCCGACCCACTACTCCTGTCCGGCTCACTCTCTCTATGCCGCAATGGGTAGCCGCACAAACAGAAACGGCTCGCCAGGTTAGGCGAGCCGTTTCTGTTCATGCTCAGGCAGATGCCTGCTTGCGCTTAGCGGTGTCCGCCGCCGTGCCCGCCGCCACCACCGTGGAAGCCGCCACCACCGCCGCCACCATGGAAGCCACCGCCGCCACCCATGCTGCCGCCGTGGAAGCCGCCGCCACCCATGCTGCCACCGTGGAAGCCGCCGCCGCCCACGCTGCCGCCGTGGAAGGCACTGCCACCGTAGCCGCCGCCGCGATACCCGCCGCCGTTATAGCCACCATGGAT
>DASWUY010000106.1:0-4285 GCA_036401435.1 Acidobacteriaceae bacterium
GACCGCGCGCGCCGCAGGCACCTGGAGTCTTGGCTGCCGCTATGGCCTGTGCCCGCATGGTATCGATGCCATGCGCGAAGCCGGCCTGGTCGACGCAATCGTCGAGCGGCCGATTGACTGGGCGCTTGCGCTCGGCCTCTCTGCGGTGCCGGCATCACCCAAGCATCTCGAGGTGTAAATGGATTTTCAGTTAGTAAGCGACTATCAGCCTCGCGGCGACCAGGGCCGCGCTATCGAAGAACTGATCACCGGCACCAACGCCGGGGATGCGCACCAGGTGCTGCTCGGCGTGACCGGCTCGGGCAAGACCTTCACCGTGGCCAAGGTGATCGCCGAGCTTAACCGTCCCGCGCTGATCCTGGCGCCGAACAAGACGCTCGCGGCGCAGCTCTTTCATGAGTTCAAGCAGTTCTTCCCGTCGAACGCAGTCGAGTACTTCGTCTCCTACTACGACTACTACCAGCCGGAGGCGTATATCCCCTCGGGCGACCTGTACATCGAGAAGGAAGCGACGATCAACGAGGAGCTGGACAAGCTGCGGCTCTCCGCCACCCGGTCGTTGTTTGAGCGCCGCGACGCGATCATCGTCGCCTCGGTCTCCTGCATCTACGGCCTGGGCTCACCAGAGGCTTACTACGGCATGCTGCTCTTCCTCGAGAAGGGCCAGCAGATACGCCGCGAAGATATCACCCGCAAGCTCGTCGAGATCCTCTACGACCGCACCGATGGCGACTTTCGCCGGGGCACCTTTCGCGTGCGTGGCGACGTGATCGAAGTCTTCCCCACCTATGACGAGAGCGCCTATCGCATTGAGCTCTTTGGCGACGAAGTCGACTCGCTGTCGCAGATCGACCCTCTCTTCGGCACCGTGAAGCAGAAGTATGCCCGCCTGCCCATCTACCCTAAGAGCCATTACGTGGTGCAGCCGCAGCGCAAAAAGACGGCGATCGAGACGATCCTCGCCGAGCTGGAGTGGTGGGTGGCGGAGCTCGAGGGCCAGGGCCGCATGGTCGAGGCGCAACGCATCAACCAGCGCACCCGCTTCGACCTCGAAATGATCAAGTCCATGGGCTTCTGCCATGGCATCGAGAACTACTCGCGCCACTTCTCGGGGCGGCTGCCGGGCGAGCCGCCTCCGACCCTGCTTGACTACTTCCCGCGCGACTTTCTCGTCTTTGTCGACGAGTCACACGTGACCGTACCGCAGCTGCATGGCATGTGGCACGGCGACCGCTCGCGCAAGCAAAATCTGGTCGATTACGGCTTCCGCCTGCCCTCGGCCACGGACAACCGGCCGCTCAAGTTCGACGAATTCGAAAACCGCGTGCACCAGACGATCTATGTCTCGGCCACGCCGGGTCCGTTCGAGTTGACCAAGGCAGCAGGCGTGGTGGTGGAGCAGATCATCCGCCCCACCGGGCTGATCGATCCCGAGGTAGAGATCCGCCCGATCCGCGGGCAGATCGATGACCTGCTGGCCGAGATACGCCTGCGCGTGGAACGCAACGAGCGCGTGATCGTCACCACGCTCACCAAGCGGATGGCAGAAGACCTCTCCGGCTACTACACCGAGGTGGGCGTCAAGTGCCGCTACATGCACTCGGAGATAGAGACGCTGGAGCGGGTCAAGCTGCTGCGCGACCTCCGCAAAGGGGAGTACGACGTGCTGGTGGGCATCAACCTGTTGCGCGAGGGACTGGACCTGCCCGAGGTGTCGCTCGTAGCCATCCTCGATGCGGACAAGGAAGGTTTTCTGCGCTCGGTCGGCTCGCTCATCCAGACCATTGGCCGGGCGGCGCGCAATCTCAACGGCCGAGCCATCCTCTACGCAGACAAGATGACCGACTCCATGAAAAAGGCGATCGAGGAGACCGATCGCCGCCGGCAGACGCAGCGCGAGTACAACGAGGAGAATGGCATCACGCCGATGTCCATCATCCGTCCAACGGATATGTCGCTCGCGCGCATTCTCAAGGCGGACTACGCCGATCTGACCGAGGAGTCGACCGAGGCCCCCGAGTTCGCGACCCAGGAAGCGCTGAACGCGCACATCGTCAACCTTGAAAGCGACATGCGCGAGGCGGCCAAGAAGTTCGAGTTTGAAAAGGCCGCCCGCCTGCGCGATACCATCGCTTCTCTGCGCACCAAGGAGTTTCTCTTCACCTGAGCGAGCCGGTCGCGGCGCCCTGCACGCCAAACGGCCGCGTGAGAAAATAAGGACAGGAAGCCGAGGATCTTCCTCCTCCATGAACACCCTGAAAACCGCCCTGCTGCTTACGGCGATGACCCTCTGCCTGCTCGCGCTCGGCGAGCACTTCGGCGGAGAGAACGGCCTGCTGCTGGCCTTTGTTCTGGCCGCCGGCATGAACTTCTTCAGCTACTTTTATTCCGACCGCATCGCGCTGTCGATGTATCGCGCGCAGCCCGTCACGCGGGAGCAGCAGCCGCGGGTCTGGGCAGCGGTTGAGCGCCTGGCCGGCCGCGCCGGCCTGCCCCTGCCGCGCATCTTCTTGATTCCTTCAGAGTCGCCGAACGCCTTTGCCACAGGCCGCAACCCACAGCACGCCTCCATCGCCGTCACCGAGGGCATCCTGCGGCTGCTCGATGACCAGGAGCTCGAAGGCGTGCTCGCGCATGAGCTGGGCCACGTGCGCAATCGCGATATCCTGACCAGCTCCATCGCTGCCACGCTGGCAGGCGCCATCACGCTCGTGGCCCGCATGGGCTACTGGGCCGCGCTCTTCAGCGGCAACGGCGGTCGCGGCCGCGACCGCGAGGGTGGCGGCATCGGCGGGTTGCTGATGCTGATCCTTGCGCCCATCGCCGCCATGCTGATCCAGTTCGCTGTCTCCCGCTCCCGCGAGTTCGCAGCCGATGCCTCAGCCTCCGCGCTCACCGGCAATCCCTACGCCCTGGCCACCGCACTCCAGAAGCTTGATGCCTATGCCAGGCGCCTGCCCCTGCAGGCCACCCAAGCCACCGCGCACCTGTTTATCATCGCGCCAGTGGTGGGTGGCGCGAGCCTGGCCACGCTCTTCTCCACGCACCCGCCTACAGCCAGGCGCGTGGAGCGGCTGATTGGCCGCGCCAGCCTCTTCGCCGGGCAGACGCTCGGCGCCCGCTAGTGCGTACGCTGCTGCGCGGGTTGGTGCAGGTCCTGGTCGCGCTGTGGGTGGGCGGGATTCTGTTCTTCCCGGTCGTGGCCTACATCGCCTTTCGCTCCCTGCGCGACACGCACACGGCAGGCACGATCGCGCGACAGTGCCTGCATACGCTCCATGTGGAGGGCCTGATTGCTGGGCTGCTGCTCATCCCCCTGCTGTTGATCGGCGGAGTCGCTGGCGCTTACGGCCGCAGGATCATCGGCCCCGTCACCCTCACGCTGGTCATGCTCGGTCTCACCGCCTTCTCGCAGTACTCCATCATGCCGCGCATGGAGCAGGACCGGCTTCGGTCAGGCGGCCGCATCGATGCCACCGCGCCAAACGACGCATCGCGGCTCGACTTCGAGAGGCTGCATCTCGCCTCGGAGCGCGTGGAAGCGGGCGTGCTAGTCGCCGGCTTGCTCCTCATCCTCATGCTGGCGCGGGCTCCTCTGCCGCCACTCCGGCGCGGCTGACGCTTGCTGCTCTCTCTCGCGCTGGGCGGGCTTGCCGCAGTGGCCAACGTCTTTGGCGGACTGCTGCTGGTGCGCGCCCACTGGGAGAAGCGCTACCTGCGGTACTTCATTGCGCTCGGCGCGGGCTTCATGATGGCTACCGCGCTGCTCGAGATGTTCCCCGAGAGCCTGCACCTGTCACCCCGCTTGGCGCCATTGCTTGTGCTGGGCGGCTACATCGCCATCCACCTGCTGGAGCACACGCTCTCAGCCCACTTCCACTTCGGCGAAGAGACCCACGCAGACCACTTCATGGCCGCGCACAAGGGCTACTCGGTGCTCGCCGGGCTGGCCGTGCATGCGCTCTTTGACGGGGTGGCCATTGGCTCCGGCTTTGTGCTCTCGCGCTGGCTCGGCCTGCTCATCTTCTTCGCCATCTTCCTGCACAAGGTTCCGGAGGGCTTCACCGTGGCATCCGTCATGCTGGCCGCAGGCCGCAGCCGCCGGGCGGCCATGCGCGCGGCGGTCACGCTCGCCGCAGCCACCATGGCCGGGGTGCTGCTGATCGCGCTTGCCCCGCGCTTGGTCCACTACGGGCTGCCGCTCGCGGCCGGCGTGGCCATCTATGTGGCGGCCACTGACCTCGTGCCGGAGGTCAACCGCGAGCCCGGCATCCGCATGGCGCTG
>DASWUY010000107.1:0-1881 GCA_036401435.1 Acidobacteriaceae bacterium
CGCGGCCACTTCGTGGCGGGTATACCGCGCCTGCGGCGCAAAAGACCAGCCCCACCGCAGGTGGCGCGAGCCGCGTAGGCGGTCTTGCTTTTGGTAAGGGCTAGTGCGGCTTCTGGGCTGGGGCGGACTGGTCGCGTTCTACGTCCTGACCGTCGTAGGTGATGCGGATGGAGGAGCCGAACTTCTTGTAGTCGGTGTACTTGATGGTCTGGCGCATGTGCACCTCTTCGCCCAGGTAGCCTTTGCCGGCGGGAAAGTGCAGCACGCCATCGCCATGCGTGTAGACGGGAAACCAGTATTTTCCATCCACCTGCGCGCGATAGGTCATGAAGGGGGTAGACAGGTCCTCGTGGCCTCGGCGCAGGTCGTCGGGCACATTCTTTCCGCTGGTCACGACGATCTGCAACTCTTTCTGGTCCACCCAGATGCGCCCTTCAAAGTACCGCTTGCCCTTCTCGAGGACCTTCGGCTTGACGGTGAAGACGTAGGTGTTCACCTCATCGACCTTCTGCTTGCCAAGGTAGGTCAGGTCGTACTGGCCGGCATCTTCAGTGGTCAACACAAAGGGCAGCCGGTGCTCAATGTCATCAAAGTCCGCCGGGGTCATCATGACGCGCTGGATGGTGTTGGCCGGCGCATGGACGACCCGCTCGTAGAGCTTGCCGTTGGGGTCGGCGGTGATGTCCACTACCTCCGTATATTGCCCGTCGACCTTGCCATCGTCGTCCACCGTCTCGACCTTGACCGTGCGCTCGTAGGTGTAGCTGGCCAGCGCCCGGCGGCACTCGGACTCGCGGGCCTCAAACCGGGTCAGGATCTCGGCCACGGGAAGCGTGGGTTGCGAGGGATCAAGCTCGCCAAAGCCCTTGTCGAGCGGCATGGGTGTGTAGGAGACCTGGGCCAGGGCAGCGGCGGGCAGGCACAGCGCGGTGGCCAGCAGCACGCGTTTCAGAATTCGCATCGTGGCTTCCATCCTCCTCTAAGGTAAGACGCGGCGCACGGGCGAAAGACGCGGGCGCAGGCGGGGGGAACCGGCGGGTGCACATCCTTCCACCTGCCTGTGATAAAGGGATTTCGCGCCCGAGCGCGGCCAAGCGGGGGGCCACAAAAATGTTCCACGTGGAACATTCGCCGGAACACTCCCTCGCCCGGTGCGCGAGCCGTCAGGCATCTTGTGATTAACCGTCCGTTGCGGCACAGTAGTCTCGTCCCCGATGCCCTTCAAACCGCCCAAAGCGCGCGAGCCCCTGGACGCTGCCCGGCTCTACGAGTACGCGGTAGGCGCGCTTGGCCGCCGCATGCGCACGGTTGCCGAGCTGAAGCGGCTGATGCGCCAGCGGGTGGAGAAGGGCGAGACCGGCGAGGCCAGGATCGACGCCGTAGTGCTGAAGCTCCAGGAGCAGAAGTACCTCGATGACACAGCCTTTGCCAGCTACTACACCCGTCTGCGGCAGGAGGGCGCGAAGTTCGGCAAGCGCCGCGTGCAGCAGGACCTGCAGCAGAAGGGCGTAAATGGCGAGTTGATCACGACCACCCTCGACACCGCCTACGAGCACGTCAACGAGGAAGCTCTGGCCCGCCAGTACCTCGAGAAGAAGCGCACCCGCAAGCCGTCTGACCCGAAGGAAAGCACGCGCGTGATGCGGCAGCTGGTGCGCGCGGGCTTCTCGCTGGGCACTGCCTTCAAGATCCTCAAAGCCTGGAACGTCGACGAGTCAGCGCTGCCGGCCGAGGAGCCAGACGAGTTGTAGGGCAAGACCGCCTGCGCGGCTCGCGGCCACTTCGTGGCGGGTACTCTGCCTGCGGCGCCTCGGACCCGGAGGGTCAGCTGCCGCACCGCAGGTGCCCGCGCAGGCGGTCTTGCCCCTGTGTCGTGGCGGG
>DASWUY010000108.1:0-3216 GCA_036401435.1 Acidobacteriaceae bacterium
GCCGCGAAGGAGACCCGCCCGCGATGAGCTACGCCGCTCCCTGCCCCCCCGCCCCCGCCCCGCCAGCTCCCCACTTCCGCCTTCAGGCTGTCATCGTCTGCGACCAGTACTCGGACTTCCTGCAGTGCACCCTGCCCCACAACAAGTATTTGTTCGACCGCGTCGTCGTCGTTACCTCCTACGAAGACAAGGCCACCCAGCGCATCTGCGAGTACCCCCACGTGGAGTGCATCCGCTGCGACGAACTGCTCACCCGCAAGGGCCAGTTCCACAAGGGCAAGGGCATCAACGCAGGCCTCGCCGCTCTCGCCCCCCAGGGGAACAACCCCGAGGACTGGATGGTGCACCTCGATGCCGACATCTACCTGCCGCCGCAGACGCGCCTTCTGCTCCAGCAGGCCTCGCTTGATCCCTCCATGCTTTACGGCATCGACCGGTTCATCGTGCGCGGATGGGATCGATGGGTCGGCTTTCTTGAAGCTCCCAGGCTTCAGCATGAAGACCGCACCTACATCCACACCGATGCCTTCCCTATCGGCACGCGGGTCATGCACGATTTCGCCGGCGGCTATGTGCCCATCGGCTTCTTCCAGATGTGGAACCCCGCCGCCTCAGGCATCACGCGCTACCCCGATGAGCACACCAACGCCGGCCGCGGCGACACGGTCTTTGCGCAGCTGTGGCCGCGCGGCCGACGTGGATTCATCCCCGAGATCATCGGCTACCACCTCGAGAGCCTTGACGCTGCGAACGCCGCCAACTGGAGCGGACGCACCACGGCGCCTTTCTGCAGCCGTCCTCTCTAGGAGATCTCCTCCCCGGTCGCGCAGGGACGGCGATTGTCTCGACGCATCCGCAACCGCGTCGCTACAATCGCGTCATGCGCGACCCGGCCCAGAACCCCTCCCAGCACGCCTTCACCCGCCCTCTTGCCGAGGCTGATCCCGAGATCGCCGCGGCCATTGAGAACGAGACCCGCCGCCAGCATGAAGGGCTGGAGATGATAGCGTCGGAAAACTTCGTCTCCGAGGCAGTGCTCGAGGCCGCCGGCTCCGTCTTCACCAACAAGTACGCCGAGGGCTATCCAGGGCGCCGCTACTACGGCGGCTGCGAGTATGCTGATGTCGTCGAGACGCTGGCCCGCGACCGCGCCAAGCAACTCTTCGCAGCCGAGTACGCCAACGTGCAGCCGCACTCCGGCTCCCAGGCCAATGCCGCCGCGTACATGGCGCTCATCCAGCCCGGCGACACTCTCCTCGGCCTCGATCTCGCGCACGGCGGCCATCTCACCCATGGTCACAAGCTCAACTTCTCGGGCAAGCTCTACAAGGTCGCCAGCTACACCGTCCAGCGCGATACCGAGCAGATTGACTACGATGAGCTCGAACAGATCGCAGAACGCGAACGCCCCAGGCTGCTCATCGGCGGCGGCAGCGCCTACCCCCGCATCTTCGATTTCGCCCGCATGCGCCAGATCGCCGACAAGGTGGGCGCCTACTTCCTGGTGGACATGGCACACTTCGCCGGCCTGGTCGCAGGCGGCGCGCACCCCTCACCCATTCCGCACGCCCACATCGTCACCAGCACCACGCACAAGACGCTGCGTGGCCCACGCTCCGGCCTCATCCTCAGCGGTGCAGCGGCAGCCCAGGCGGACGCCTTCCGGAACATCGACAAGTCCGTCTTCCCCGGCCAGCAGGGCGGCCCGCTGGTCCACATCATCGCCGCCAAGGCGGTTGCCTTCCGCGAGGCCCTGCAGCCCGCCTTCCAGACCTACGCGCACCAGGTGGTGGCCAACGCCCGCGCCCTCGCCGCAGCCCTCGCCGGGCACGGCTTCCGCATCATCTCCGGTGGCACGGATACGCACCTGATGCTCGTCGATGTCTTTGAGAAGGGCATGCTCGGCTCAGAGGCCGAGTCTGCGCTGGGCCAGGCCGGGATCACCGTCAACAAGAACGCCATCCCCTACGACACCAACCCGCCCCTGAAACCCTCGGGCATCCGCCTCGGCACCCCGGCGCTCACCACCCGCGGCATGGCCCAGCCGGAGATGCACACCATCGCCGCCTGGATCACGCGCGCGCTCGAGCAGCGCCATGACCCCGCCGCCCTCGCCCGCATTCGCAACGAGGTCCAGGAGATGGCTGAGCACTTCCCTCTCTACAGCCATCGCCGTGAGCCCGTGCACGCCTCCGTGTAGCGCCGCGGCGAGGCTCCTCCAGGCGATTTACCCCAGCGTGATCAGCTTCTGCCGCGGCGCGGACACCCCGGCCCGTGGCGCCCAGACCTTCTCGCTCAGCTCCGGCATCGGCTTGCCCACAAACAACTTGTGCGCCTGCCGCGCAATCCACCGCGCCGAGGTCTTCGCCTTCTTCCTCCGCGCACTGTCGGTCGAAATGCCCGTGCCCGCATACATCTGCCGGTAGAGCTTCGAGAGCAGCACGAACGCTACCCGCGACTTCAGGTTCGGCGTACAGGCAGACCGCTGCCACACCGGGCCCCATTCGTAAAAGCGGTCCCAGACCCCCTGCGTCCGGTCCTTGATCTCCCCCGCGCTCATCACCGGGTGCGGCGTAAACATCTTGGGGCGATGGGCGATCGGGATCAGCCAGTACCGCGTGATCGGAATCCCGTTGACCAGGGTCGGCGCAACCGACTGCTCCTTCTCCCACTTGATGAAGTCCACCGTCCCCGGAAAGGGCGTCATCATGACGAACTGCGCAAAGGTGACCTCGGCCTTCAGCGCCAGCTCTACCGTGGCTGCAAACGTCCCCGGCCGGTCGGTCGGCAGCCCGAAGATGAAGGAGCCGAGCACGTGCACGCCATGCTTCTTAAAGGTCTGCAGCTGCTCGACCAGCCGGTCACCCGAGTAATTGAAGTCCTTGAAGACCGCCTTCAGGCCCTCTGGCGTGACCGCCTCCACACCCACCAGCGCACCCTTGATATTCGCCTTCTTCATCGCGTCCAGGAACTCGCCATCCTCGGCCGACTCCATCGTGATCTGCGTGAAGAACACCATGTCCCGGGGCAGCTTGGCCATCTCGGCCATCAGCAGGAAGCGCTCCTCCCGCACCGCCGTCAACGCAGCCACCTTCTCCTGGTTGCCCTGCTCGCGCGCCAGGCGCAGGTCGGTCAGCGTTACCGGGTAGAAGTTGTCGTCGGCCAGCGCGATAAAGCGAAAACCCTTCCGTCGCAAATCAATAATCTCGTCGATCA
>DASWUY010000109.1:0-2240 GCA_036401435.1 Acidobacteriaceae bacterium
CGACGGCCGCACCACGCGCCATCCTGGCTACGCGGTCAGCCTGCGCATCCGCAAGCGCATCGAGGAGGCGTTCGGCTGGGCCAAGACGGTCGCCGGATTGCGCAAGGCGCGCCATCGTGGGCTGCCAAAAATCGACTGGCAGTTCACCTTCGCCATGGCCGCCTACAACCTTGTCCGTCCGCCCCGGCTGCTGGCTGTCGCCGCATGACGCCCGAAGTCGGCCCAGATCAGGCCAACAAGGTGAAATCCACGCCTCCAAGGCTACAGCAAACCCAGCCCGACAGCGCAAAGCCCTCCTGATGAACAAGGGCGACCGCCACAGCCATCCATTTCAGCAGCCTGCTAGCACTACCTGGGCACTTTTTAGACGGGTAATCTCTTCCCATTTGCTGGCCTGTTGAGTGGGCGGGAGATGGTGATGAACGGCGTCCGAGGCGGTGGGAGCGATTTTGACGCGTGGCTTGCGCCCTTTCTGGCGGTGCTCGGTCGCAAGACGCGCCGGACCTGGGCCCCGCTCTACCTGCGGGGGCTGCTGGGTCCGGGGGAGCGCAAGAGCCTGCAACCCATGGCGGCACGGCTCGGACTGCCGGGACACGATCAGCTGCAGCACTTCATCGCCAGTCCCGCCTGGGACGACGGCCCGCTATGGGCGGAGTTGGCGCGCACGGCGGACCGGCTGGTTGGTGGGCCGGATGCGTATCTGGTGATCGATGACACAGCCGTGCCGAAGCAGGGCGAACTGTCGGTCGGGGTCGCGCGGCAATACTGCGGGCAACTTGGCAAAAGGGCGAACTGCCAGTCGCTGGTATCGCTGACACTCGCCCAGGATGACGTGCCGGTGCCGGTTGGGCTGCGGCTGTTCCTGCCGCAGACCTGGGTCGCTGACCCGCAGCGCTGTGCCCGGGCCGGCGTGCCCGAGGCGCAGATCGTGGCGTGCAGCAAGGGCGAGATTGCGCTGGCCGAGCTGGACCGGGTGCGCGCGGCCGGCGCGCGGTTCGGGACCGTGCTGGCCGACGCGGGCTATGGCGCGAGCGCCGAGTTCCGCCAGGCGCTGAACGCGCGCGGGCTGCTCTGGGCGGTCGGCGTCGCGCGCAACCAGAAGGTCTACGGCACGGCCGTGCAACTCATGTTGCCCACGGCACGCAAGCGCCGGCCCGTCCCCGATGAGGAGCCCCGCGAGGCGGAGGCGGTGCTGGCCGAGTTGCCGTGGCGGCGGGTGACCTGGCGGCAGGGCAGCAAGGGCGCGCTCGCCGCCCGCTTCGCGGCAGCGCGCATCCGCGTGGGCGATGGTCCCGTGTGGGGCAACAATCGGCATCTGCCGGGCGAGGAGGTCTGGCTGGTTGGCGAGTGGCGCTCCTCAGGCGAGCGCAAATACTACCTGTCCAACCTGCCGCCACGCACGTCGCTGCGTGCGCTCGCCGCGGCCATCAAGGCACGCTGGGTCTGCGAGCAGGCGCACCAGCAACTCAAGCAGGAGCTGGGGCTGGGTCATTTCGAGGGGCGTTCCTGGACGGGGCTGCATCGGCACGCGCTGATGACCTGCATCGCCTTCGCCTATCTGCAGCACCTACGCCTCGCCGACCATCGCCGGACGAGGCCGGGGGAAAATCAGACGTCCCATTCCAGGCCCGCCACCATCGCCGAGCCTGCCAGCCGTGCGCCGCGCCATCATCGGGCGGCTGTTTGCCCATCTCATCCCGCCTATCCGGTGCCCGCATTGCAGGCGCAGGTTCCGGCTACCACCTGACTTCAAAATGCCCAGGTAGTGTTAGAGGGTGTTATGCACTTCGCATCAGTTCTGCGGCCTGGTTGAGCATATATCCGACGAACGCGATGACGTGGAAGCTGGCGAGGGTTGTGGCGTAGCGCTCGTAGTCCTTGACCAACCGGCGGCAGCGTGTGGCCCAGGCGAAGGATCGTTCGACAACCCATCGTCTGGGCAGCAGGACAAAGCCGCGCTTGGCGTCTGGCAGTTTGAGGACATGCAGCGCGATCCCCTCGGCTGCGGCGGCGCTGGCGGCGACCTCGCCGGTGTAGCCCTGATCGACATAGGCGAGGCTGACGCTGTCGCCGGTGGCATCCTGGATATCGGCGGCAAGGCGCTTCACTGCGGTTCGGTCGCCGACATCAGCCGGAGTGACGTGCAGGGCAAGCAGGTGACCGAGCGTGTCCACCGCCATGTGTACTTTCGATCCGCGCTTGCGCTTGGCCCCGTCATAGCCGGCACGGGTGCCGCTCTC
>DASWUY010000110.1:0-1737 GCA_036401435.1 Acidobacteriaceae bacterium
CCATGCTGGTGGCGCTGAGCATGGCGCAGATGCTGGATGAGCGGTGGCAGGACAAGATCGCACGGGAGCAGGTAACGGCGCGGCTGGGGCCGACGCTGGCTGCCGATCTGTATCCGACGGGGTCGTTTCGGGACCATCCACCGGTGACGAGCGAGCCGGGGATCAGCGATCCGCAGCCGAACATTCCGGACGTGCCGCTGGACGAGTCACAGGTGGGCAGACTGCCGGCGAGCGACCTGCGCGGGCTGCAGGAGCTGGTGGCAGGCGTACGCAGGGCGTGCGCGGACTGCGTGCCGGGCTCAAACAACTGGGCTGTCTCGGGCGCGCATACGGCGTCGGGCCGGGCCATGCTGTCAAACGACATGCACCTGGGACATGGGATCCCGGAGATCTGGTATGAGACGGAGCTGGCCAGTCATGGCGCGGGCGCGGGCTTTCACGCGGCCGGGGTGACGGTGCCGGGGCTGCCGTTTATCACGGTGGGGCACAACGACCACATCGCGTGGGGATTCACGGCGCTGGGCGGTGATGTGGAAGACGTGTACGAAGAGCAGGTGAGCGACGGCCAGTACAAGAGCGTGGTCAATGGGAGCGAGGTGTGGAAGCCGCTTGAGCACACGCGTGAGGTGATCCATGTGCGGGGCGGGGCGGACGTGACGCTGGACCTGGAGCGGACCGAGCATGGCCCGGTGATTACTGCGCTGCTTGCGCATGAGCAGCGCACGCTCTCGCTGCGGTGGACGGTGTATGACCCGCGCGCGAACGGGCTGCCGCTGTATGCGTTGAACACGGCGAGTGACTGGACGAGCTTTCGCGCGGCGCTGGCGAGCTGGTGGGAACCGACGCTGAACGCGGTCTATGCCGATGACCAAGGGCACATCGGCTACCAGGCTATCGGGATGATCGCCGAGCGGGTGGGCGGGCTGCAGGGGGTGCCTGTTCCGTTTGCGCGCCAGCCGGGAGGCGTGGCAGGGCTGGCCGCACCCGGGCAGCCAGCGGGGACTGGGGAGTGGACGGGGTTCATTCTGTTTGAGCAGCTGCCCTCGACGCTTGATCCGCCGGGCGGGATCGTGGCGACGGCGAATGCGCGGGTAACGCCGGATGGCGACCCCTACCCGCTGACACTGGAGTGGGCAAACCCGTATCGGAACGAGCGCATTTGGAAGTGGCTGGCGGGACGGCAGGGGCTGACCGCGGCAGACATGCTGCGGCTGCAGAATGATGTGTATTCCGAGGTGAACCAGCAGCTGGGGTACCGATTTGCGTATGCGATCGATCATGCCAGCCGGAACACTCCGCGGCTGAGGGCGGCGGCTGACCTGCTGCGCAACTGGGACGGGCGGATGACGGTGGACTCGCCGGCGGCGGCGGTGCTGGATGCGGCAAAGAACGCGTTCTGGCCGGCGGTACTGCGGCCGAAGCTGGGCAATGCGTGGCAGGTCTACAGCTGGTCAGAGAGCGACTACGCGCGAGAGCAGCTGGTGATGGATGCGCCGGCGGCCTGGCTACCATCCGGGTACAAGACCTGGGACGACCTGCTGGCGGCTGTTGTTTCGGACGGTCTGGACCAGGCGCACGCACCGTCGGCCCTGGGGCGATGGAAGTTCGGGGAGACACACACCATTGCTATCGAGCACCCGTTGTTCAGCCTGCTGCCGGGGTTCAAGCGCATGAGCAGTGTAGGGCCCTTTCCGCAGTCGGGGGACACGACCACGGTGAAACAGGTGAAGGGCACGC
>DASWUY010000111.1:0-1508 GCA_036401435.1 Acidobacteriaceae bacterium
GGACGAAGGTTCCTTCCGGCAACTCGCCTTCGACCAGGTGCACCACGCCGTTCCTCACAAAGCCCGTGACCTCAGCCGGCACACTGCTGGGCGCGGCCAGCGGGAGACGAGGCTGCCGCGGAGCCTGCGCGATCGCGGCGACGGGCGAGACCGCGGAGACCGTGGCAGCCGAGGAACGGCCGCCAGAAGACGGCCGCCCCGCCGGCCCTTTGCCCGTCCCCTTGTCCATGGCCTCATTCGCCAGGCGGTCAGCCTCCTTGTTCTTGCCGCGCAGCACGTGCTGCATCTCAAACTTCTTCAGCTGGCTGGCGCGGCGTTTCGCCTCTTCGTACAGCGGCTTCAGGTCTGGGCTCTTGACGCTGTACTGACCCTTGATCTGCTTCACCATCAGCTCGGAGTCGGAGACCACGCGCAGGTAGGGGTGGCCGTGCTCGATCGCAAATCCGAGCGCCGCCAGCAGGCCGAAGTATTCCGCCACATTGTTCGTCTTCACGCCGAGGAACTCGCTCAGCTCCCCCAGCGTGGTGCCATCCTCTGCCTGGATAAAGACGCCGTACCCGGCCGGCCCAGGGTTGCCGCGCGACCCACCATCGCAGTAAGCGGTAATCCGGCGCAGTGCTTTGCTCTCTGTCTCTTCTGTCATGCCTGTCATGGACCCAGTGTAGAAGAGGCTGCCCGCACAGGATCAGGTCGGCTCGTCTTCAAACAGCCCCGTGTCCCCGGTGCTCTTGGGCGGGAGGGCGGTCAGCGTGGCCCGCCGCGTGGGAACGGTAGGCGGCGGCTGGGAGAGGATGCCGTGCAGCTCCCGGAGCTCGAGCCGCAGCCGCGCCAGCCGGGCGGCGGCGCGATCGGCAGCCCGGTCCTGCGCCTGCCGTGCCTCGGCCGCGCTCGCGTCGACGGGCGGCAGTGGCGCCAGCGGCAGCTCCGATTGGGCGCGCAGCCGAGCAGTGCGCCGCGAGGCCACCCCCTCCGCGACGAAGACCTGCCGGGCCCCCGCAATCGTGTAGCCTTCCTCGTGCAGCAGGCGCTTGATGCGCAGCGCCATGGCCACATCGCGCCGGCGATAGAGGCGCTGGCCCGTGCCGCTCTTGTTGGGGTGCAGCTGCGGGAACTCGGTCTGCCAGAAGCGCAGCACGTAGGTCTCCACGCCGCACAGCTCGGCTACCTCGCCGATGCGGAAGTAGAGCTTGTCCGGAATGCTCTCAGGGAGGGAACTGCCGGGCTTGGAGGAGACCTGTTTGACCATCGGCTTTGGGTCGAACCCCCGAATCTCCGGCGGGCGGCGGCATGAGCAGCAAAAGAGCGCTGATACGGGCACAGCACCCGCCTGAGTGATGCCCGCCGATAGTATAGCGACCCGAGGCAGGCCGAAGCAGGAATTCACCGCCGCCGCAGCGACGCCACCCTCATCTCCGACTGCAAGAAGCCTGCGGCTGGGGTGTGGTTCCCCAGCCGCGGGCCCACGTCAGCGCGCGGAGGCCAGCGCCAGATCGCCCGCCGCAACCTCT
>DASWUY010000112.1:0-9131 GCA_036401435.1 Acidobacteriaceae bacterium
GGTAAAAGTGGTGTGCGCCAAAACTGCCCAGGAAAAACGCCAGCAGCACCCCCGCCACTTCGTCCTTCTCCACAACCTCCAGCTGCGCAAAAAACATCGCCTGCTGCTCTTCAGACATGGTCACGGTCATCATCGGTATGGTTGTCACTGTTCACTCCTGTCGCTCCCGGCGCCCGTCCCGGCGTGGCGACGCACCGCCTCACCCGCCCCGGCCGGCCCGCCCCATCGCCTCTTGAGCGCCTGCTGGCCTGTACGCGCCCGCCCTCCCCGCGGTTCCACCAGCCCCCCGCAGGGTTCCTCTGGTACCCGCAGGCCCACGCCATTTCTGCGCGCACCCCCTTGCCGTTCTGCCGCCCCTCGCATCTACTTGCATCAGGCTTACGACGCCCGTCGCTCCAGGGACAGCCCGCTCGCCCGCGCCCACCCATGACAAGCTTCTCCCGGCAACCGAAGACCCGAGGCGACGCCGCCACCCCAAGCCTGCTCGCCAGGGAGCCGCTGCTGCTCCTCGCCCTCGCCGTGCTGGTGCTCTACTTCGCCCGTTCCATCCTCATCCCGCTTGCGCTGGCCCTCACCCTCACCTTCCTGCTCGCCCCCGCCGTTGGCTGGCTGCAGCGCATCAAGCTGCCCCGCGTGCCAGCCACGCTGCTCGCCATGGGCGCCGTCACCACCCTGCTCGGCGGCATCCTCTGGCTGGTCGCCTCGCAGCTGCTCACGCTCGTCAACGACCTGCCCAACCACAGCGGCAATATCCGCGCCAAGCTGGCCCTCACCCACGTGCCCACCGACAGCCGCATCGGCCAGGCCATCGTCAGCCTGGAGGGCCTCGGCAAGGAGTTCTCGGGCGGCGATGCCCCCGCTCCCCCCAAGCCGCTTACCCCCCTCGGCCGCAGTACGCGCCGCACCTCCCGGGATGCCGTCGCCACCGAGGTAGGCACCCTCGTCGCCCCCGGCCAGCAGCCCCAGCGCGTCATGGTGGTCGAGCCGCCGGCCACCGAGGCCAGCTACCTCCGAGACCTCCTGCTGCCCGTCCTCGGCCCCCTCGGCACCGCCGGCATCGTCATCGTCTTCACCATCTACATGCTCCTCAAGCGCGAAGACCTGCGCAACCGCCTCCTGCTGCTGGCCGGCGTCGGCCGCCTCAACATCATGACCCAGGCGCTCGACGATGCCGCCGCACGCATCTCCCGCTACCTGATCGCCAACGTCACCGTCAACGCCGGCTGCGGCATCGTGCTCGCCGGCGCCCTCTTCGCCATCGGCGTGCCCAATGCCGCGCTCTGGGGGGCCCTCTTTGCCCTGCTGCGCACCGTACCCTACATCGGCCCGCTCGCCGGCGGCCTGCTGCCCGCTGCCTACACCCTGGTCGTCTTCCCCACTTGGTGGCAGGCTGGTGCCGTGGTCGCCTTCATGGTCGTGCTTGAGGCCTCCGTCGCCAACTTCCTCGAGCCCTGGCTCTACGGCGCGCACACCGGCATTTCTGAGCTGGGGCTGGTCGTCATGGCCATCTTCTGGACCCTGCTCTGGGGCTGGCCCGGCCTCGCCCTCGCCACCCCACTCACCGTCTGCCTTATCGTGGTCGGCCGCGTGCTCCCGCAGATGTCCTTCCTCCACATCCTGCTCGGCGACGAGGCCGAGCTCGCCCCCGAGGCCCACTTCTACGAACGGCTCCTGGCCCTCGACCAGACCGAGGCCCGCTCCATCGCCGAGCGCTTCCTTGAGCAGCGCACCACCCTCGAGCTCTACGACCAGGTCGTGCTCCCCGCCCTCGCCATGGCCGAACAGGACCGTCACAAGGGCGCTCTTAGCGAGGAGCGGGCCTACTTCCTGCTTCAAAGCACCTACGAGCTCATCGAGGAGCTGACCGGCTCCTCCTCCCGCGATCCTGCCTCTCCCCCGTCCCTTCCGCTCGAACGAGCCTGCCCCGTCGTCTGCATCCCCACCAGCGACCAGGCCGATGAGATCGCCGCCACCATGCTCGCCCAGCTGCTCGAGGGCGCCGGCCACAAGACGCTCCTGCTGCCCGCAGACGCTGTCTCAGGAGAGCTGCTGGCGCTCTTCGCCGACGATCCCGCCACCACCCTCTGCATCTCGGCCGTGCCTCCGCTGGCCTTCGTGCCCGCCCGCGCCCTCTGCGCCCGTCTGCGCAAGCAGCTCCCCAGAAACCGCATTCTCGTCGGCCTCTGGGGCAACGTCGGCTCGGCCGACGCCCTGCGGCAACGCTTCGGTTCCGCCCGCCCCGAGAGCGTCGTGCTCAGCCTGGCCGATGCCCTGCAACAACTTGACGGCGAGCCCGTCGACCCCGCTCCCGACGCCATCTTCGCCCGCGCCCGCCCAGCCGTCTCTGAACCCCTGCCCGGCTAACCCCCAGCCCCCGCAGACAAGATCTCCCTCGCGGCGCGCAACTCCGACCGCCCTCAAGACCGCCTTCTGAACACGCGCGGCCTGGTTGAGCCCGCAGGTCCATCTGCGCGTCGTCACCCCACCCTTGCGCATCGGGCGAATGGACGTGTCACGCGTTTCGACCGGAGTGAGCGGGCACGTATGGTCCTCGCCGTGGTGGAAGATCGCGGGCCCGGTCCCCAGTGGTTCCGGGCATGGACTCCAGCAGGCGCTTGAGGCGGATGGACGCCCTTGCGCATGGAGCTCAGCTCCAGCGGGCAGCTGTGGAGGGTCGCGCTTCGGCAGTCTTCTCTGCGGCGCCCGAGAAAAAACGCTCGCACCGGCGCCGAGAATGAGCTTCGCCAGATCCGCAAGGGTAATGCGATCATCGCGGCAGGAGATGTAGTCATCGTGGCCACCACCGGCGAGGAGTCCGCTCTGCCGAGCTGGCTACCCTGTCGCGGAAGAGTGGGAGTGGCGCTCCATCTCGCCGGCTGCCTTGCTCATGTCGATGGGATGGCGCTCGCATGCTGCCTCAGTGCGGTTCGCCTCTGCGTTCCCCCGGACGCAGCGCTTGCTCCGCAGCGGCATCTTCCATGCCCGGCAGGGTACGGCTTAGTACCGGACCTGGCGACCTTGCCGAACGTGGCGCCGCAGATTCTCCACTGTGGCCGCCGTCGTTGCGTTCGCCACCTCCTCGTGGCTCGGAATGGCCGGTGACCTTGGCGTTTCGGAACCCTGCGGCAACTGCTCCGCCTGTTCCTTCTGATTGCACGAGTCTGTCGAGTCCGGCATGCAAAGCTTCCTTGGCAAAAGCAATCGAGTAGTCTCAGATCGCAGCGAGTGCCCTGTCAAGCCGGACCTCAGAGGCGATCTCGCCGCTCTTGTCCATTGCGCGGATTTCAACCTGCGGTCCGAACCTGCCGAGTCCCGCATCCACCGCTGCAGCATGAGCCCGGTCCCATGTCCTCCTTTGAACTCGTGCGCAAACTTTTCCTGGCGCGGGAGACGACCCGCCGTACCACCCCCCGTATCCGATCGCAGGCTCCCCGCCTGGTTCGTCCGCGATGTTTCCCTCCCGTTTGGGCAAGTTCCTTAGCTGCGTTGCACGGGCTTCTCCTGGCTAACTCGAACGGAGGTAGCAGTGCCCCGCCCCGGGCCCCGCCCAGGCAGAGGCCAAGAACCACGCCCGGGCGGCGGAATAGAAATGAGGTCAGGTCCAGCCCAAAGTAGCTCCTCACCCCGCGCCGGCCCCGGCATCCGCCCCTACTGCAGCAGCATCGGGCTGCCCCCCACCAGCACACTGCCACTCACCCCCACAGCCTGCTCCGTGCCCCCCAGGTCCGTCACCGTCAACATCCCCATCGCGCTCGCCTGCACCGCCGCCCCCGCACTCCAGACAATCCATGCCGGACGCCCGCCCCGCACCACCTGGCACATCCACACCTGCTCCGCAGTTGATGAGCAGCCGTTGATCGTCGCCCCGCTCAGCCAGCCCTCCATCACTCCGTAGGCAAGCCCCGCCGCCGTCGGCTGCCCGTTCGTATCCGTCAGCCGCAGCGCCGCATCCACATTCTCGTCCCACGCATACCACGCCACCCGGCTCACCCCGTACGCCGCGTTCAGGACCAGCGCACGCGCCACATACCCGGCCTGGTCTGCGGCGCTCGGTCCCGCCCGACCCAGGGTCCACGACGGCTGGTCGTTCCACAACGGCTTGGTCTCGGCCGAGGTCCCCTCCAGCACCGAGCGGATGGCCCCAACCCCCGCCGGCACCACCTCCGGCGCCTGCCCGGCGAGCGAAACCGCTACCCCCACCGCATCCACCGACGAGCTGCCTCCCGCGCTCAGGAACTGCTGCAGGTCGCTCGCCTTCAAGGCCGGCGAGACGATCGTCGCCTGGCTGTCCACCGCCCTCACCACCGCCGCCACGTGCGCGCTCAGCGTGGCCATGTCCGTCCCCACCTGGGCCGGCGCACCGCTCCAGTAGAGAGGGTCCGACGGCGCATTCCACACCTCGTAGGCCTGGATGCGCCCCTGGTACCGCGTCGCGACGGCCCGCACATACGCATCCCAGTCCGCCATCTGCGCCGGCATGGCCGTCGCCCCCGCCCCGTAGGTAGAGGGCGAGGTCGGCTGGCTCGACGCCCAGGTCGGCGTCATCCCCAGCGTCAGCGTCACCTCTGCCCCGGCTGCCTGCGCCGCGGCTACCTCCGCATCGAGCGTGGCCCAGCGAAAGGAGCCCTGCACCGGCTCCACCGCCGCCCACGTCACGCCGCAATCCCACAGCCGCCTCGATCCCGTTTCGACCGAAGGCACGTGCGCCACGCTCTTGACCACCATGCCGAAGAACTCCGGCCGGACCATTCCCGTGCTGGTGGCCGCCTGGCTCGATTGCTGCGACGAGCCAACGCTGCTGCTGGCGCTCACCGCGCACCCCAGCGGGAAGTAGAAGAACAGAGAAAGCAGCAGCACCGCCAGCAGCGTCAAGCACTGCCTCAGCAACCAGGGCGACTCTTCCCGGCTGGCGGAGGTGTAGTAGAACAGGTCAGTTTTCAGGGCCATGGTTAGATTCCTCATGGGCATCATGCCTCGCCCGCATGGCTCACCTGAGGACAAAGAGAGGCCGCGCAAGCGCCCCGTTTCAGACCCGGAAGCGTCCTCCGAGCTTGTCCCGAAGCGGGAATCCCGTCCGCAATTCACGCCGCTCTCCACGCCCGCGTGGCTGGTTCCATGCTCCCGCCCCGGTCATCCGCCACACAAGGACATACCTCCTGCACGCATCCTCGCAACAGCAGCGGTTACATGTGGGTAGCCGCCTGGCCCTGCCCCGGGGCTCTCGCAGGCCAACGTCTCGCACCCGCGCGCAAAAAAAAAGATTCATCCTTTTCCGCCCCGGGCCGATCAAGTCTGGTCAGCCTGAAAATCGACAGAGTTCCTGGTTAAACATTCACGCAAACGCGCTATAGTGCCCCCAGGACCGGCTCGCTGCCCGCTTCTCAGACTGTCCACGCCTCTCTACAGATCTGTCCAAGGAGACACCCGATGCAAGTCCTCTGCGTAGCGTCCAACGATGAAAGCACTGCCCTCCACTGCCCCACCTGTGGCCAGGGATACGCCGTCTACTACTCCCGCCAGTCCAGCTGCGAGCGTGAGTCGGCACTCACCGCCGTCAGGCACACCCTGGTCGAACATCACGCCCACGACTGCACCCCTGCCGCCCACCGCGCCCTGGTCTTCAACGTCCCCGCATGGAGAGGCTCCGCCTACATGTCCGCCGCAGCCCTGCTCAGCGGCGCTCCCCTCGCCGCGCACGCCGATCGCGACCGCCAGCACGCCGAGGAAAGCACCGCCGCCTGACCCTCGACCGCCCGCGCACCCAAAGGAAAAGGCCACCCCGTCAGGGGCGGCCTTTGCTCTTCTCCATCGTCGATCACGAACCCAGAGCCTCTAGTCGCGGGTCGTATCCACAAACGCCTTCAGCTTGCGCGAACGCGAAGGATGCCGCAGCTTGCGCAGCGCCTTGGCTTCGATCTGGCGAATGCGCTCTCGCGTTACCTGGAAGCTCTGGCCTACTTCCTCCAGCGTATGCTCGGACCCATCCTCCAGGCCAAAGCGCATCTTGATCACCCGCTCCTCGCGCGGCGTCAGTGTGCGCAGTACCTGCGAGGTGTACTCCTTCAGGTTCACGCTGATCACCGCGTCTGAAGGAGAGACAGCCTGGCGGTCTTCAATGAAATCCCCCAGGTGCGAATCCTCTTCCTCGCCGATCGGCGTCTCGAGTGAAATCGGCTCCTGCGCAATCTTCAGCACCTTGCGCACCTTGGCCACCGGGATGTCCATGCGCCGCGCAATCTCTTCCGACGTTGGCTCCCGGCCCAGCTCCTGCACCAGCTGACGCGAGGTGCGGATCAGCTTGTTGATCGTCTCGATCATGTGCACCGGGATCCGGATCGTGCGCGCCTGGTCTGCAATCGCACGCGTGATTGCCTGGCGAATCCACCACGTCGCGTAGGTCGAGAACTTGTACCCGCGCCGATACTCGAACTTGTCCACCGCCTTCATCAGGCCGATGTTGCCTTCCTGGATCAGGTCCAGAAACTGCAGTCCCCGGTTGGTGTACTTCTTCGCAATGGAAACCACCAGCCGCAGGTTGGCCTCGATCAGCTCGCGCTTGGCCTGCTCGGCATCCATGTCGCCCTGGATCATCTCGCGATGCGTCCGCTTGATCTCACTCAGAGGGACCCCGGTGTCCTCTTCCATCTTTTCGAGGTCGATCTTGCAGTTCTTTTGCTGCCGCCGATACTCCTTCTTCAGCTCCTCGCTCTTCGATAGCTCGAACTTCGAGTCCAGGGTGCGGATCTGCCGCTCCAGCGTGCGCATCGACTCCACCGTCTTCGTCACCTTGTCCAGCAGCCGCTTGCGCTCCGGACTGGTGTACTTCAACTCCCGCACGATCCGCGAGACATAGACCCGCTCGCGCGCGATCAGCCACCGCGTCTTGCGCGCTTCCTTGGCCTTGGTCTTCACTCCTTCCAGCGCCAGCAGCTTCTCTTCGAGCGACGCAGCCTTCTTCAGGTGCTTGATCATCGCCTCGATGCGCGTGGTCGTCTGCTTGATCCGCGCCAGCAGCACCTCTTCGGTAATCTCTTCCTCATCAAAGACCACCACTTCCTTGATGTTCCGCACCCCGCGCTTCAGGTCCTCGCCAAGCGCGATAATCTCCCGCACCACGATCGGCGACCGCGCGATCGCCTTCATCACCCGTATCTGCCCCCGTTCAATGCGCTTTGCGATCTCGACCTCGCCCTCGCGCGTCAGCAGCGGCACCGTCCCCATCTCCCGCAGGTACATGCGGACCGGGTCATTCGTCTTTTCCAGCGTTCCCGGGGTCAGGTCGAGCTCAACGTCCTCGCCCTCTTCCCCCTCATCAAACTTGTCTGCACCAAACTTGGGGCCGCCCTCGAGGATGTCAATCCCCTGGGTCCCAATCGTGGTCATCAAATCATCCAGATCGTCCGGCGTGTGCAGGTCCCCCGGAATCAGATCATTGACCTCGTTATAGGTCAAATAACCTTTTTCCTTACCTGCATCGATAAGGTTCTGGATATCTTCTTCGTATTTATCTTCTATAGCCAAGCGAGTGGTCTCTCCCGCGATAATTTCGGTGTCTGGAATGCTCGGGCGGGACCTGGGCGCATCATCGACTGCGAAGAACCGGAACGTTAAAACGTCCACTGGGGCATCGGGCGCACGTCCACCAAAGACTTCCAGAATAGCATGGGCGCCCTTGCCAGTTGCCCCCGCGTATGCTTCCGATCCGCACACGACCGCGCACCAACCGCCGCTCCCCATCGCTGTGTTCTGTCCGTTACATAGTTAGATGTTGCAGAGAGGAATTCGTTTCTATTCCTTCGCGCAAAGCCGCACAAAAGCTCCCACTCTGCTACTCCTACCGGGTGTGGACCGCCCACACCAGCAGGCCGGCCAGCAGCACCGCTACCACTCCCAGCACCAGCAGCATCAGCCCGCCAATCACCAGCTGCGTCCTCTGCTCCTGCTCCGGACGCGGGCGCGTGATCTGGAAAGCGCTCAGGAAGAGCTCCGTCAGCATCGCCAGCACTCTCATCCCTCGAACCGCTCCTCTCTCCACGGGGCCAAATGCAGTAGAATCGCGCATCGGCGCATCGGCTCCCGCCCCTGCACCGACCCTCGGAGGGACTCATGGCACGTTTCACCCTCTATACCGACCCAACCTTCGACCAGACCCTTGCCGATCTCGTAAAGCTGACCGGCGGGACGAAAGCGGACGTTCTGCGCAGGGCAGTCGCCACCTGCAAATACCTCAAATCAGAGAGCGCCGACAGCGCTGCCGGATCAAAGGTCTCCATCACAAACAGTGCAAACGTGATCATGAAGGATGTCATCCTGCGCTAGGTATGGAGGCAACCGCATGGCCGGCCGGGGAACGTTCGATCGAAACCATCCTGCCCGTCGTCACACTGCCTGTTCGGCAAGAGCAAGCAGGCCTGGTGCAAAGCACAAGCTTCTGCAAACCCCCTTCAGCCGCGCCTGCCTAGAACGCCCGTAACTCCTGGTCCACTATCTGCTTGCGCCGGATCAGCTCGGCCATCTCCTCGGCCTCCCCGCGCCGCTCCGCCTCGGCAATGGCTGTCCGTACCCGCCGCTGCTCACGCACCAGCGCCGTGTGCCGCAGCGACTCAAGCGCCGCCCGCACGCCCCCCGGCTCTACCGCGCTTCCCTCCGCCATCAGCACCCGCACCAGCAGGCTGCGCTGGGCCGGGTCTTCGACGCAGCCCAGCGCGTCTTCCCCCTTGCGCCCCCGCAGCGCTCCCAGCAGCGGCGCCGTCGGCAGCCCGGCAAAGCGCTCCGGGTAAGCGTCCAACGCCTCCGCCACCAGCACAAAATCTCCTGACCCGGGCGCCGCGGCCAGCGACCGCAGCAACAGCTTCTCCGCTTCGCTCACCGCCGTCGCCCCCGCGGTGGCCGGCCCCGCCAGGTGGTCGCGCCGCGTCACCGCCGCCTGCTTCAGCTCTTCCTCCACCAGCGCCGAGTCAATCCCCAGCTGGTGTGCCGCATCCACTGCAAAGTGCTGCCGGCTGATCGGGTTCGGCATCCGCCGAATATGCGGCAGCAGATAGTTCAGCGCCTGGATCTTGCCCTCGGCCGTGCTCGGCGGGTACAGCTGCCGCGCCCGCTCCATCAGGTAGTCGGAGTGCCGCCGCATC
>DASWUY010000113.1:0-2910 GCA_036401435.1 Acidobacteriaceae bacterium
AAGGAGCCGGCTGCCCAGGCACCCGATGCCGAAGCGCGTCGGCTCCTCGGAGGTGAAGAGGACTGCCTCGAGCGAGTGCTTGAGCTTGACGCCTGCGGCCGCAATGGCACGCAACGCCTCCAGCCCAGCCAGGACACCCACCGTGCCGTCGTACATGCCGGCGTGGGGGATCGCATCCATGTGGGAGCCGGTAGCGACAGCGGGAAGCGTCGCCTCACTGCCCTCGAGGCGGAAGAAGAGGTTGCCCACCGCGTCCTCTCGCACGGCAAGACCAGTCTCGACGGCGAGCGACCTGAGCCAGGCGCGCGCAGCCAGGTCGTCCTCGGTAAAGACCATCCGGGTGACGGCTGTGCCCTCTGCCGCCGGCTCGGCATGGGTAAAAGTTGCGAGGCGGGCAAGCTGCCGGTCGAGGCGCGATGCGTCGATCTCCAAGGTCGAGTCACTCATGCCGGTCGGCCGTGGGGATGACGGTGGAAATCCTTGTAGATCAGGTACTTTGCCGGCGTCTTGCCGAGCGCGCCGAACCACTGCGGACAGTAGGGCGCCATCCAGATAAAGTCACCCTCCGCGACCGGATACCACTGGTCTGCGAGTCGATAGATACCGCCGCCGGCGAGCATCAGCAGCCCGTGCTCCATCACGTGCTCCTCCACCATGGGCAGCGTTGCGCCTGGCTGATACGTCATGGTGTTCACTGCGAAATCGTAGGCGGGCGAGTCAGGCAGCAGGGCACGCACCTGCACATCGCTGTCACCCATCAGAGGAGCGGCAAGGGCTGCGTCTTCATGGCTGAAGAGGGCTGGCGGCGGCGGCAGAGCGGGGTGCGGCTGGTAGTGCTTTTCGATGACGGCGATCCTTGCGGGCTCAAGCGCAGCCAGGCTGGCGATGCACCCCTGCGGCAGATACGCGTAGCCGCCTGGCGTGAGCGGGGCCAGGGTTGTCGCTGATTCCGCCGCGCGGACCTCTACCGAGCCCTGGAGGACGAAAGCAAAGCGCTGGCTGGGGACGGAGGCCAGCGTTCCTGAGCGATCAAGCTCGGCGGTGTACTGGGTAAACGCTGAGCCCCCGGCGGGCGAGGTGTGGACCACTGCCGAGCCGCCCGTGATGGACGGCAAGGGGATCCGGATGAAAGTGTCAGGCGTGTGCAGGCGGTGGTCGCGACAGTTCACGCTGCGGGTGTGGCCCAGCTTATGCATGGTCATCCTTGCGAGGGAGAAAGGTTGCGCAGCAAGGCGAGCCCCGTGGCCAGCGCGGCCTCTACGTCTTCGGCCAGCACAGCCTCATCCGGGTGGTGGCTGAGCCCTGCGGGCGTGCGGAGAAAGAGCATGGCGGCGGGGATGCGTCGCGCCAGGATCATGGCGTCGTGCCCGGCGCCGCTGACCAAGGGACGAGCGTCATAGCCGCACTGCCCGGCCGCTCGCACCAGTGCCGCGGTGAGCGCTTCATCCATCAAGACAGCAGGCTGGTCGAGGAGAGTCTCCATGCTGCAGCTTACTCCCCGGCGCGCGGCCGCCTGGTGGGCCGCCGGCGTGATTGCGTCGAGCGCCGCGTGGCGGGCACTGTCCTCGGGGTGGCGCAGGTCCAGGGACAGGATGACCTCACCCGGCACCACGTTCCCTACCCCTGGCAGGGCCTCGATGCTGCCCACGTTGGCCATCAGGCCCGGATCGGCGAGCGCCCTTGCTTCAAGCTCGACCATCCACTGCGCAGCCGCCGCCAGCGCATCGTGCCGCAGATGCATGGGCGTGGTGCCGGCGTGGTTCGCCTGCCCGCGAAAGGTCAGCCGCTGCCGCGTCTGGCCCGCGATGCTGCTGACCGCGGCCAGCGGACGCTGCTCGGCTTCAAGGAGAGGCCCCTGCTCGATGTGGAACTCGAAGTAGGCGAAGGCTGCTGCATCGAGCGTGGCCGATGCGGTGGGCTGGTGGCCAAAGCGCGCGACCGCGTCGGCCAGCGTTATGCCGTTGCTATCTGCAACCGTGCCGGGCACAGATTCGCCGATGAGCGCGAGTGAACCCAGAAAAGGCCGACCGAAGCGGACACCTTCTTCGTCTGAAAAGGCGATGACCTCGATGGCAAAGGGTACTTCGCCTGGCGCCAGCAACGCGCACAGCGCTACCGCCAGCAGCACGCCCAGCACGCCGTCGTAGGCGCCCGCGTTCCGCACCGTGTCCAGATGCGAGCCGATGAGCAGCCGCGGCGTGCTGCGCGCGACACCACGCGGCAGGGCGCGCAGGTTGCCGATTGCGTCGGTCTGAACAACAAGGCCGGCCGCCTCCATCCAGCCCGCTACCAGGGTCTGCGCCTGGCGGGTGGCCGGCGAAAGAAACGTGCGCGTCGTCTGCCCGGGAACGTCCGTGATCAGGGCAAGCTGGCGGCACTGCGCGAGCACGCGCTCCGCCGCGACACGGAGACCGGCGCTCACGAGCCGCGGCGCAGGTGCGCCTCGATGTAGCCGTGTGGTTCATCGGTGGGGACGAAGATCTCGTTCGGGTTGTCCCCGCCGAAGCGCTCCAGGTCGACCAGCAGGCAATGCTTGTTGGGCATCACGATGCGTATCTCTGCGAGCAGGGGCACAGCTGCAAACGCGGCCTCGGCCATCGCGTAGAGAGTGTGTTGCACAGACTTGCTGCGATGCTCGGCAAAGGTGCGGAGCAGGGTCTCCCGCACCTCGGCGCGCAGGCCGGCGTAGTCAGGCGCGGGCGCGGTGTAGGACCACTCTGCCTCGACCACCGTCCCGAAGACACGGTCCTCTGTGTCGGGCAGGCTGGTAAGCTCGTCGCGGATGAAGCCTGAAAACGCCGAGTGCGCCGTCTTGAGCAGGTGCATGCCGGACAAGCCCGCGCGCACCTCCGGCGGCGCGCCGCGTACCCGCTCCACACGCGCGGTCTGCACCTCGTTGCTGCCCCGCAT
>DASWUY010000114.1:0-4259 GCA_036401435.1 Acidobacteriaceae bacterium
CATCTACGACCTCTCGTTGCTCAAGCTTGTCGACTCCATCCTTCACTTCGACGCGGCTGACCCGGACAACCAGGTTTCCAACTACCCTGGTCACACCTATGATCCCCAGGCCTTTCAGAGCTCGCCGCTGGCCAAGCGCCTGTTCGACGGCTGGCAGCTGAGCGGCATCACGCTCTTTGAGACGGGCACTCCTTTCACCGTGGTGAACAATGGCAGCGCCACCGGTCTGAGCGTGCTCGACAATGCGGGCGTTGCCAACGGACTTGGCTCCGGCTCCTACCCTGACCTCTCCGGCATCTCCGCGCACAGCCGGCGGCCCGGCAGCAACGGCAAGAGCTTTGGACCGCTGCTGCTCAACCCGGGCGCCTTTGTCGCACCGCGCGGCCTCACCTTCGGCAATGCCGGGCGCAATGTGTTGAACAACCCGCACCGCACGAACTTCGACGCCGCCTTGCTCAAGCATTTTCCCATCGGCGAGCGGGTGCAGGCCGAGTTCCGCGCCGAGTCATTCAACCTGTTCAACCACACACAATTCCGCATCTATGACCCCGCGCTCGGCAACCAGGCCCAGAACGAGGTCAGCTGCTACGGAGGCCCGGCGGCCTACTACAGCGGCGACGGAGGAGACGGCACCGACTGCCTGACCGGCAACTCCTTCCTGCATCCGGTGGATGCGCACCGGCCTCGCACTGTGCAGTTCGCACTCAAGCTGTCATTCTGATCTTTGATTCGTAACCGGGAGAGTTGCATGTGCAGAGCAGCCACAAAGAGCATGAAGAGAGCGCTGCAACAGGCCCTGGCCGCCTCAACGGTTGCCATCCTTGCCGGATGCGGCTCGGGAGGCGGCAAGCCGGTGGTCGTCAACCCGGCCGGAGGTTTGAGCTCCATGCCCGTCGCGCCCCCCGCCACGACCGCCAACGCCTACACCGGCACCGATAGCCTGGACACCTGGACGCTGCACCTCGACGACACGGCGAAGACCTACAGCTACTCTGAGGCCACGGGCGCCGCACCCTCGGCGAGCGGCACCTTCACCGCGTCGAATGGCTTCCTCAGCCTGGGCACGGCCAACGGAGTCTCGCTCGGCTACATCCTTGAAGTTCCGAGCCGCCTGGCCATCCTCCGCGCCGGTGGCCCGGGCTCGCCGCTGGTCGTCGCCGTGCCGGAGACGACCTGCTACTCCATCCCCTACCTGCTGCGCTTTCAATACATCGGCATGGATGAAGTGGCAGGAGGCATCTTTGGCGGAGGCAATACCTACGGCAGCATCGTCGCCGACAGCAGCGCCAAGGGCGACACCTGGCAGTACGAGTCGCTCACCGGCACCTCGGCGGTTGGGCCGGCTTCTTTTGCCGGCAGCTGCAGCGGGAACGCGCTCAGCCTGTCTATCAACACGCTCTTCAGCACGGTGAACTCCGGCAGCCTGTTTTCCGCGCCCTCCCCTGTCCCCGCCGCGCAAACCTCGCTGGCCATCGGTCCGACAGGCTTCTGGGTGGCCTACCAGTCGGAGGCCAATCCGGGCAGCGCCGCCTTCACGTCGGGCACCGCCGGCATGGCCGAGCCGGCCGGCCCTCTCTCGACCAGTAGCGCGCTGGCCGGCAACTATCTCGGCTTCGTCTATGAGAGCGGCACCCTCAGCGCCAGCGGTGACGGCAGCTTTGCCATCGCTCCGGTGAGTTCGCCGCTCGCCTTCACACCCACGCCTGCGGCTGCCGGCTCCAATGCTGCTGCAACCTCTCTGACGGGCGGCGTCTACCCCAACGACGACGTAACCCAGGTTGCGGCCGTGGACACGATCCTCACTCTCGGCAGCCAGTCTTCTACCATCAACGGCTACTACCCCTCGGCCTCTGTGACCAGGCCGGACCCGAACCAGAATTGCTACTACAACCACCCCGGCGGGGTCGGTACCGACGCTGCCGGTTTCCCCATCTGCACCTTCCCGGCGACCGCGGTCGTCTCCAGTCCCGAAGGCAAGTATGCGATCTTCCTGACCGCCCGCGACTACACCGCAGGCAACGCCAGCCCCAACGCGCAGAATGGCGGCGTCTCCACTGCTGCCATGCAGATCTACCTCTACCAGCAGTAGCAGACGACGTGAGGAACCCGCCAGCAGTGACACGGAAGCTCCCAGGTGCAGCTCTGCTGATGCTTCTGGCCGGCGCGAGCGGCGGGGCGCAATTCATACCTCCCCGCGCCGACGCCCCGCAGGGTACGGAGCGCTTTGACACCCTTGCGCTGCCGCCCGGGGGCCTGCACGCAGAGACGCCTATCGCGGGCGAGACCATCACCGGCCCTGCCTACACCCGCGAACTCATCCGGGTGCAGTGGCGCGCCGGCGATCCGATCGACCTCTACATCATTCGACCAGCCGGCGTTGCCAAGCCTCCTGCGCTGCTCTACCTCTACGGCTTTCCGTCGGAGGCGGACCGCTTTCGCAGCGACCAGTTCTGCACCCTGGTCACCAAGGACGGCTATGCGGCGGTCGGCTTCGTCTCCGCGCTCACCGGGCAGCGCTACCATGACCGGCCCATGAAGCAGTGGTTTGTCAGCGAGCTGCCTGAGGCGCTCACCACCACCGTGCATGACGTGCAGATGATCCTTGACTACCTCGCGGGCCGCGGGGACTTCGACATGAGCCGCATCGGCATGTTTGGCCAGGGCTCGGGCGGCGCCATCGCGCTGCTGGCGGCGGCAACCGACTCCCGCATCAAGGCGGTCGACGTGATGGACCCCTGGGGCGATTGGCCGGAGTGGCTCGCGCGCTCTCCGCAGATACCGGTGGCCGAGCGGTCGGCCCTGCTCACTCCGGCCTTCCTGGCAGCCGCTGCTCCCTTGGATCCGGTGCGCGTGCTGCCCCGGCTTACCGCGCCCGTCCGGGTTCAGGAGAGCCTCTTCAATCTCTCCATGCCCGCCCAAGCGCGCGCCACGGTGGAGGCCGCTGTACCAAAGGCGACCGGAAGCGTGGTCGAGTACCCCACGGCCGAGGAGTACCGCCAGCAGGTGTCAGACCATGCCAGGATGCTGGTTTGGCTTGAGCAGCACACGCGGCCGTAGCACGCAGTGGGGCTTGCTGGGTTCCATGCAAAGGCGACTCACTCCCCGCCCAGCAGCAAGATGGGGTTGACGGCGAGTGCGCGTTGCGCAGGAACCCGGGTAGCCACTAGCCCCAGCAGCACCATGGCTAACACGACACCGCCGAGGACCAGCGGGTCGCGGGGCGTTGCCTGGTACACGATGGAGGCCAGCATCCGGCTGGCCAGCACCCCAGCACCAGACCTGCTGTTGACCCGATCGCGAGCAGTTTGAGGGCACGGCCCAACGCTGCCTGTAAGACCTCCTTGCGCTGCGCCCCGAGGGCGATGCGGATGCCCAACTCCCGCAGCCGCCTGCTCACCGAGTAGGCCGCCATTTCAAAGATGCCGGTGATCGCCAGCATGGCGCCGAGCACGCCGAGCGAGACGCTGGCCATGCGCGAGGGGAGAAAGCTCCGCCCAGTTCCTGGCTCCACGGCCGGATGGCCAGAACCACCCCCGGATCAATCTCCCGCAGCATACTCCGCACCGCGGCGGCGAGTACTCGGGTTGGCCGCGGCATTCGATGGGCTCAAGTCCTGGGTGGTATCGGTGTAGACAAGCCCTCTCCAGGTAGTAGGAACTTCGAGCGGCGGATAATTTACCGATCGCACGGACTCTACGCCGGCAACCGCCTGCACGGCATCGATCATGCGTTGCTGCATCTCCGGGACGCTGTTGCCGGTGTACCCCGCTGCCTTCAGATCGGTATCTACTAACAGGGTGTGCTGCGGATCAAAGCCGAGGTTGCTCTGCATGGATCGCATGAGCCCGCGCACGGCCACCATGGATGCAGTGACCAGCACGACACAGATCGCAATCTGGACAGCAAGCAGGATGTCTCGCAGGGTGATGCGGCGCCCGAAGGCGCCTGTCGGATATCGGCTGGATGGACGGGAATCCCGATGGACACGTGAAATCAAACCGGGCTTGGACCGCGCGAGCCTGCAATCGTGGACAATGGTGCGATGCCACCCTTTGCAGAGGAGACCGCGCGATTCCTGGGCGCCTGGATGCAGGTGCGCCAGATGGTGCAGGCAGCCAACTTCAACCGCTTCCAGCGGGCTGGACTAAGTGCAACGCAGTTCATGACCCTGAACCTGGTGCCGAAGCAGGGGATGACCCTTTCAGCGCTGGCGCGGAAGCTGAACCTGAGCACGGCGACGCTGCACGGCACCGTGAACT
>DASWUY010000115.1:0-4665 GCA_036401435.1 Acidobacteriaceae bacterium
TGAGCTGCACATTGGCACGTTTACGCCGGAGGGCACCTGCGATGCAGCGCGGGAGAAGCTTGGATATCTGAAGGACCTGGGCATCACGCACGTGGAGCTGCTGCCCTTCGCCGCGTTCCCCGGTACTTCGGGCTGGGGCTATGACGGGGTAGACCTGTTTGCGCCGCATGCGCCGTATGGCGGGCCGGACGGGCTGAAGCGGCTGGTGGATGCGTGCCATGCCGCGGGCCTGGCGGTAATCATGGACGTGGTCTACAACCACTTCGGCCCCTCGGGTAACTATGTGGGCAGCTTTGGCCCCTACTTTACCGACGCGCACAAGACGCCATGGGGGGACGCGGTGAACCTGGAGGACGCAGGCAGTTACGAGGTGCGGCGCTTCTTCTGCGACAACGCGTTGATGTGGCTGCGCGACTATCACATGGATGGATTGCGGCTGGACGCGGTGCATGCGTACATGGACCGGTCGGCGATCCACTTCATGGAGCAGCTGGGATCAGAGGTGCGTGCGCTGGAAGGGCTGACGGGGCGGCACTACTCTGTGATCGCGGAGAGCGATCTGAACGATCCGCGCCTGATCACTCCGCGTGAGGTGCAGGGCTATGGGCTGGACGCGCAGTGGAGCGACGATTTTCACCATGCCATTGTGGCGCTGCTGACGGGCGATCGCAGCGGATACTACGCGGACTTTGGCGACCTGGCGGACCTGGCCAAGGCGCTCACCAGCGCCTATGTGTATGAAGGCCAGTTTTCGCAGTATCGCGACCGGGTGCATGGACGACCGGCGACCCATGTGCCGGGCTGGCGCTTTCTCGGCTACTCGCAGAACCATGACCAGGTGGGCAACCGGGCCAAGGGCGAGCGGCTGCAGCACCTGACCGATATACCGCGGGCCAAGATTGCGGCGGCGCTCACGCTTACGGCGCCTTTTCTTCCCATGCTCTTTGAGGGAGAGGAGTTTGCCGCGTCGACGCCCTTCCAGTACTTCACCGATCACGAAGACAAGGAGCTGGGGCGCCTGGTGTCGGAGGGCCGCAAGCGGGAGTTCGCCGCATTTGGCTGGGACCCGGACGACATCCCGGACCCGCAGGAGAGGTCGACGGTAGAGAACTCAACGCTGAAGTGGGACGAGGTGACGGAGGGCGCGCACGCGGACATGCTGCAGTGGTACAAGCAGCTGATCGCACTGCGGAAGTCGCGCCCGGAGCTGACGGACGGGCAGATGGACCAGGTGGATGTGGACTTTGACGAGGAGGAGCGCTGGTTGACGATGCAGCGTGGAGGCATCGTGCTGGTGTTCACGCTGGACGAGGAGGGCTACACAGCGGGGTTGGACGAAGGAGTCACGCTGCTGCTTGCTTCTGATCCATTGATCAAGCTGGAAGAGGGCGAGCTGGTGCTGCCGGGTGTTGGGGTGGCGCTGCTGTCGGTTGGTTAGCGAGAGCGGCGGGTGGGGGCAGCACCCACCCGCCGAGAACGAGCACAGGCGCTGGGCCGGGCGGCGTGGCGCCCAGCGCCTCAAGCGTGACGGAGACAACCTGCTGGCCGGGCTGCGCGGCGCGCGAGATGACGGCGCAGGGATAGTGAGGGGGCAGGCCAAGGGCTCGCCACTGGTCGGCAAGCGAGGCCAAGTCGCGGCCGGGCATGTAGACGACCCGGGTGGGCTCGGTGGATGCAGGCTCCGGGGTTGAGGCGTGATGGCTGCTGCTGAGCAGGATGCTTGAAGCCGAGCGTCGATCGGTAAGTGAGCAGGGAATGGCGGCTGCTGCGGCAAAGGCGGCAGTGATGCCGGGGACGACTTCAAAGGCGATGCCTGCTTCGCGCAGGGCATCCATTTCTTCGTTGGCGCGGCCAAAGACGAGTGGGTCGCCGCTCTTGAGGCGCGCCACGTGCAGCGACCGGCGGGCGCAGTCGATCATCAACTGGTGGATGCCGGCCTGGGTGATGCTCTTGCGGCCGCAGCGCTTGCCCACGTTGAGGATGCAGGCGCGGGGGTTGGCCAGGCGCAGCACGGGTTCGGGCACCAGGTCATCGTGGAGCACGATGTCGGTCGAGGCGAGCAGGCGCGCGGCCTTGACGGTGAGCAGGTCAGGGTCGCCGGGGCCGGCGCCGATGAGGTAGACCTTACCAGATGCGGTCATGCGGGCTGGCTCCTGTAACTGCGGCAGTGGCATGAAGCGGCGGGGGAGGAAACGCGAGCTGACGCGCGGGGCAGGTCTCTGACGCACAGACAGGGAGAGCGCCCAGCTGGTGCAGCAGCTGTTTGCGCGGGTCGCCGGCCGGGTATGCGCCAAGCACTTCGCGTCGCAGGGCGCCGAGTCGGCAGAGCCATGGCCCGAGCTCGTGAGGCAGCAGGGCATCGATCTCGGCGCGCAGGCGCTGCGCGACTGCCGGGCTCTCTCCGGCGGTTGAGACGGCAATCTGCAGCTTGCCGCGGCTGGCCACCGAGCCGTAGTAGAAGTCGCAGTGAGGCGGATCGTCCACGGCGTTGCAGAGGATGTTGTGCTGGACGGCGAGGCGGTAGACATGCTGGTTAACCGCGGCGTGATTTGTGCCTGCGACGATCACGAATGCGCCTTCTATGTCCGAGTCCTCAAACTCGCGCTGCCGCCAGGTGATGGCTTTTTGTCCGGCGAGGCGGAGGATCTCGGGGCGCGCCCAGGGTGCGACGACGGTGACCTGGGCGAGCGAGGCGACGAGGCTCTCGATCTTGCCGGCAGCGACGTCGCCGGCGCCGACGACGAGGCATCGCCGGCCCTCGAGCTTGAGGAAGACAGGCAGCAGGCTCATGCGTCCGGGCTCGCTCCGACGGTTGGCGTATCGCGAGCCACGGCGGGCAGTGGCTCGCCGGCAAGCTGCGCGCGGAGCTCTTCGTTGGTATGGCGAGCGAAGTAGGAGCGCAGGTTCTCTTCCGGGCGGCGCCCGCCCTGGTACTGCTTGAGGAGCCGCTCGACGGCGGCAGGCACCTCAGTGGCGGGGATGCGGTAGCCGACGGGGCGGGCGGTGGCGGCGTGGCGGCCGACGGCGCCGCCGACGCAGAAGTAGTAGGCGTCGATCAAGCTGCCTTCGTGCTTGATCTTCTTGCCTTCGAGGCCAATGTCAGCGATCCAGTGCTGGCCGCAGCTGTTGGGGCAGCCGGTCACATGCAATTTGAACTGCTGATCGAAGCCGGGCACGCGCTCTTCCAGTTCATCGACCAGCCAGCGCGTGAAGCCCTTGGTCTCGGTGATGGCGAGCTTGCAGAACTCAGTGCCGGTGCAGGCGATGGCGCCCCGCCAGAAGGACGATCCCTCGACGCGTAGATCGATCCGGGCCAGCTCGTCGGCGAGCTCGGCGGCGCGGTCCGTGGGTATGTTGACGAAGATCAGGTTCTGCATGACGGTGGTGCGCAGGTGGCCGTTGCCGAAGCGCTCGGCGAGCGCGGCAGCAGCGGCAAGCTGATCGCCGCTGATGCGGCCACGCAGCACCGAGGCGCCGACATAGCTGAGGCCCGGCTGCTTCTGCGCGTGGATGCCGACGTGGTCGCGCAGTATGTCGTCCGGTACCTCTTCCGGTACAGCGGGGTCGAGCCTGTAGCCGAGGCGGGACTCCATCTCGGCGAGAAAGGAAGCCTCCGTCCAGCCGTGCTGGAGGAAGAGGTACTTGAGGCGGGCTTCGTTGCGATTTTCGCGCAGGGCCTGTTGATCGCGAAAGATCTCAGCGATGACGCGTGCGACCTCCACAGCCTGCGGCGGGTGCACGAAGGCATCGAGCTTGAGCGCGAGGTGCGGCTCCTTGGAGAGGCCGCCGCCCACGCGCAGGGAGAAGCCGGGCTGGTCGCCGCGCTGCACGGCGGTAAGACCGATGTCGTTGATCTCGGGATAGCTGCACCAGACCGGGCAGCCGGTCACGGTGATCTTGAACTTGCGGGGCAGGTTGTAGAAGGCGTAGTTGCCGACCAGGCTGTGCTGGATCTCCTGGGCGATGGGGGAGGCGTCGAAGAGCTCGTGGCTGTCAATGCCGGCGAGTGGACAGCCGGTAACATTGCGCACCACGTCGCCGCAGGCGCCGCGGGGCGAGAGGCCGATGCGGTCGAGTGCGTCGACGACCTCGGGCAGCGACTCGATGGTGAGCCAGTGCAGCTGGATGTTCTGGCGGACGGTGATGTCGGCGAGGTTGCGCGCATGTTTGCGGGCGAGCTCGGCGACTACGCCGAGCTGGTGGGAGGTCAGCAAGCCGGCGGGCATGGCGATGCGGAGCATGAAGTACTCGGTGGTGACGCCCTCGCCACCCTTGCCGCCAGTCACTCCGGCACCATCGCCCTGGGTGTAGACGCCCCACCATTTGAAGTAGGCCGAGGCCCACTCGGGAAGCACGCTGGAGCGGCCCTGGCGGGCGAAGGCGCGTACTTCGTCGAAGACGTCCCAGGGGTTCTTTTCGCGCTTCAGGCGCTCCATCTTCTGCGCTTTGGTCTCTGGCATGGTGGCTCCGAGGGGAGAAACGAAAAAGCCCGCGCGGTGTAGCCGGGCGGGCTCGCAGGGAACTGGAAAAGGTGCGTGGCGGGTCAGTTCCGGTGAGAGCGTGGGCGGGTGCGACAGGAAAACGGCGCCATGGGTTGATGGTACGAGGGCCAGGCGCGAGCGTCAAACGCCCGCGCCTGGCCGATGTTAGAAGGTGAAGGTGGCC
>DASWUY010000116.1:0-21972 GCA_036401435.1 Acidobacteriaceae bacterium
GCCAGCGCTTCGTTGCGGTTGTAGTAGTACACCGAGCCATGGATGGCGTTGGTGCCGGACTTGGTCACCACGTTCACCGTGCCGCCCGGGTTGCGCCCCGCTTCGGGTCCCGACTGCGTTTGCTGCGAGAACTGCTCGATCGAATCGAGAGGCAGCGTGACGCCCGCGATACCTTCCACGCCGCCCTGGTTCACCGCCGGGATGTTATGCCACAGGTCGTTGTTGTCCGAGCCATCGATCTGCCAGTTGACCTGGTTGGCGCGTGTTCCGTTCACCGAACCGAAGCCGCCTGCCGAGTAGCCCGCGAACCCCGGTGTAATCGCAATCAACTGCGTGAAGTCGCGCCCGTTCATCGGCGTGTTCTGCACCGTGGTCGAGGGCAGCAGCGTGGTCTGGGTGGTGCTCGTGGTATCAAGCGAGAGGCCGGCGGCTGACACCTCAACCGTCCCCGCTGTCTGTGCCAGCGCCATGGTCACAGGCAGGGTGTACACCACCCCGGCTGAGACCGGAACCTTGTCCACCTTCACGGTCCCAAAGCCCGTCGCGCTTGAAGTCACAGTATAGGAACCAAGCGGCAGATCGGAGAAGGTGAACTCACCGGAGCCGGAACTGGTCGTGTCGTGCACCGCGCCGGTCGCGACATCGATGGCCTGGACCTTGGCTGCAGGGATGGCTGCGCCCGACGGGTCAAGCACCGTGCCTGCGATGCTGCCCCGAAAGGTTTGACTGATCGCATGCTGCGGCGCCAGGAAAGCGAGCAACAGAAATACCTGTAGTGCAAATGCGGATAGCCGGCCTCGGCTGGGTTTCATAGAGCCTCCAGAAGTAGTCGAATGCTTGAAGTTTGCTTTTTAACTGTGGGAACAGGAGGGTCGGGGCGACCTAGAAGGATGGAAACCAGGAGCGTTCTTTGGGATGGCGCGCGGCGTGGTACGCCTGGATTGTCTGAGCCATGCGCAACTTTAGTAATAAAGCCGGCGCCGCTACAACATAAAAATCACGCGCCGCGGTCCCTCTAATAGGGAGCATAAAGAGCACTTATGCAAACACCCTCTTCGGCCTGCGGCTCGCGTCACCCTCGCATGCTAACTAGCACAGATCGCTGCTGCACGCCCGCAGGTGCCAGTTCCGATTAGCAACTGTATTTGAGCGTATTCGATTTACTTATACCAGTACCTGGCGGCGCGGCAACAGCGCCTGGAGACAAATAGGTTGGCCCTCCGCTTGCTACCGCCACGGGCGACCGAACCTGCGCCACAGTCGCGCCCCATGCCGCTGCCCTTCGCCGGTCGGCGCAACACCCCCACCGCCAAGAGCCGATCTGCAGCTAACATGGTGCGTGGGGAGGGCCTATGCAGATCGACGACCAGCAACCCCTGCAACCAGAGCAACCCTCCATCAGCCTGCAGACCGAGGTGCACGGACAGAAGGAGGCGTGGATGCGCCGGGCCATCGATCTGGCCACGGCCAACGTTGCGTCGGGCTCGGGGGGCCCCTTCGGCGCGGTCATCGTGCGGGGGGAGGCGGTGCTGGCAGAGGGCGCGAACCAGGTCGTCGCCACCCATGACCCTACCGCTCACGCCGAGATCGTCGCTATGCGCAGGGCCGCCGCTGCCCTGGGCAGCTTCGAGCTGCGAGGCTGCCAGATCTACTCCAGCTGCGAACCCTGCCCCATGTGCCTGGCCGCTATCCACTGGGCCCGCCTGGACTGCATCTATTACGGCAGCACCGCAGAGGACGCCGCGGCCGCAGGCTTTGATGACGCGCGGCTCTATGGGCAATTTCAGCTGGACCGCGATCTCCGCAGCATCCCCAGCGTGCCGCTGCTGCGACAGGAGGCAGGGGCAAGCTTCGCAGCCTGGTCCGCCAGCCCGCTGCGTGTAGAGTACTAGCTGCAAATGGCGTGAGGAGATGGGCGAGTTCCAATGCGGCATCAGCCGGCGTGACCATGGGCCCCGGGCGGTCGCCGCAACCCCGTGCACGACACCCGGCCGCCGTGTCGCACCCCGCTCGCCCGCACGGACAAGGGCACGACGCAGCGGTAAGTGGCTTCGACGGCTCTCCGGACCACTCCCCGCGCTCCTCGGTCTCTGTGCGTCGCTCTGCGGCTCAGCGCTGACCGCCTCTGCCCGGGCGCAAGCCATCTCTCCTGACCCCGCCACCGTGTGGAAGCCCGGCCCGGCAACCCTCTCCCGGCACCATCTCGACATCAGCCGGGACACGCGCCTCACGTCAAACGGCGACAGCGCGACCTCCCCGCTCAGCCTCGCGCAGCTGGCCGACCTCGCCGAGCGACACAACCCCGAGACGCGTGCGGCGTGGGAACGAGCCCGGGCGCAGGCAGCCAGGGTAGGCATCGCCCGCAGCGCCCTCTTCCCTACCCTCGCGGGCCTGGTGCTGGGGCAAACGCTTCGCCAGGGCGTGCTCTTCGGCACCACCTTTGTGCGCCAGACCGAGGGCCTGGGCACCCTCGCCCTCGAACTGGACTACACCGTCTTTGACTACGGCGCCCGCTGGCAGGCGCTCACTGCCGCTCATGAGGAGCTGTTCGCCACCAACTTTGCTTTCAACGACACCCACCTACGCATCCTCTACCAGGTCACCGACGCCTACTACCGTCTCCTTACCGCATCGGGGCAGGTGGACGCTGCCGAGGCTAACCTGGAGAATGCACGCACCGTCGCCGAGAGCGCGGAGGCCCGCCTCAACGCAGGACTGGCCACGCTGCCCGACGCTCTTGAAGCCCGCGCGGCCGCGGCACAGGCGGAGTACGATCTCTCCAGCCTGCAGGGCGCGAGGCAGATCGCGCAGGGCGACCTGCTCACCCTCGCCGGCCTTCCCGTCACCACCCCTCTCAGCGTGCAGCCGCTCGAGGAGCTCGCTCCTCCGGCAGTCGATCAGGAGAGTGCCGACCTGGCGATCGAGCGGGCACTGGCCGAGCGGCCCGACCTGCTCGAGCAGGTCGCCCGCATCCGGGCCGCGGACGCCCGCATCCAGGCTGCGCGCGCCGCCTACCTGCCCCGCGTCAGCTTCACCGGCAACCTGGGGCGACTGCGCGGGTACGGCGAACAAGACCTGCTGCCCGGGACCTACGCCGGTTCGGGAGAGTGGAACGCGCAGCTGAACCTGAGCTGGACCTTGTTTGACGGGGGCCGCCGCTCAGGCGAACTGGCACGTGCCCGCGCCGAGCGCAGACAGTCCGCAGCCGAGCTCGATGTCGCCCGCGATCGGGCCGAAAACCAGGTATGGACCGCCTACGCCAACCTGCACACGGCGGTGGCGCAGCAGCATGCCGCGCAAACCCTGCTCCAGGCAGCCGGAAGCTCCTACAGCGCCGCCATTGAGTCCTACCGCGACGGCGTGCGCACCCTGCTCGACGTGGTCGCTGCCCAACGCGCCCTCGCCCAGGCGCGTTCGCAAGAGGTGACAGCCCGCGCCAACCTCTTCCGCGAAACCGCAGCACTCGCCTTCCGCACCGGCGATCTGCTTCGGCACCCCACCGCAGCGCCTGCCGCGCCCCAGCCAGCGCCTTCAAACCGGTCCACTCGGCCGGAGACATCGCCGATGGCTCCTCCGATCGCAGATGGAAACCCAGACCAATGAGAGGATCGGCATGAGCCCTGCGCCCCTGCGCCAGCCAGACGCGCATCCCTCGCCGCAAGCACCAGGCCCCAGGCGTCGATTCGGCTCCCCCCTCGGCGCTCTCGCGCTTGCCGCAGCACTGTCCGGATGCGACCGCGCCCCCGCCTACAGCATCCTCGGCTCCTTCTTTCCTGTCTGGATCTTCTGTTTTTTCGCCGGTGTGCTGCTGACCTTCCTGCTGCACCTGTTGCTGAGGCGCCTGGGCCTGGATGGCCAACTCACGCCCCCGGTGCTCGTCTATCCCAGCCTTGCCGCTTTCTTCACCATGGCGCTCTGGCTCATCTTCTACAGCTAGGCGCGGAAAGGAGAACCGGATGACCGAACAAGACCCTCGACAGCAAGGAGAAGCCCGGCATCAGGATCCGCCTGCTCCAGGGCACCCCAATGCCGCGTCGGCCGCTCGTGGCAGCTCCGCTGATCCGGACGAAGACACTGCTCCTCCCCGGCCCAGCCTCGCCTCCCGCCTGGTTAGTGCAGGCATCATCCTGCTCGCTCTTCTCGTAGCCGGCATCGTCGTTCGCGAAACCAGTCTCGATCCCCGCACTGATGACGCGGAAGTGCTGGCCAACTACATCGGCATCGCACCCCAGGTCGACGGCCCTATCACGCGGCTGGACGTGCGGGACAATCAGCAGGTCCACCGTGGCGACGTTCTCTTTGAGATCGACAGCCGACCCTATCTCTACGCCCTGCAGAGGGCCCAGTCGGACGAGCGCCAGCTGGAGGGGCAAATCTCGGACGAACGCCGCACCATCGCCTCGCAACGCAGCGCCTCGCAGGCCGCAGCCGCCGGCACCCTCGGTGCCGAGGCCAATGTGACCCGCGCCGCAGCTTCGGTCGATGAGGCGAACGCCGACATCGTCAGTGCCCAGGCCGCGCTCGACCGTGCGCGCGCCGAATACACCTACGCCCAGAACAATCTGCATCGAGTCGAGCCGCTGCTCGCCAAGCAGTTCGTCACTGTCGACCAGGTAGACCAGATCCGCACCGGCACCGCCGCCCGGGGCTTAGCCATGCAGCAGGCAGAGGCGCAGCTGGCCCTGGCCAAAGCGCGGCTCGCGTCCATGAAGGCTGCCTACGCGCAGGCTCTCAGCTCGGTGACCCAGAGCACCGCCCAGGCCCAGCAGTCCCAGCACGCCGTCACTACCCTTGACCCGCTGGTCGCCCAGCGTCCCGGGCGCGCGTCCGCGGTCAGCACTGCCCAGTACAACCTAGAGAACTGCACCGTTCGCGCGCCGTTTGATGCCCGCGTCACGGACCTCACCCTCTCAGAAGGGGCCTACGCCCACACCGGCCAGCAGGTCTTTACGCTGATCGACACGCGCACCTGGTGGGTCATCGCCAACTTCAGAGAAACACAGCTGCACCGCATCCAGCCGGGCATGCCGGTCGATGTCTACCTCATGTCGCAGCCGCAGGTCCGTTACTCGGGCGTCGTTGAGAGCACCGGCTTCGGAGTCACGCCGGACGCGAGCACCGTCGGCACCCTCGGCCAGGGTCTTCCCAACGTGCAGCGGACCCTCAGCTGGGTCCATCTCGCCTCCCGCTACCCGGTGCGCATCCGCATAGAGGCCCAGGCGCCCGATGTCTTCCGCATCGGGCAGTCGGCGGTCGTGGTGGTTCGCGGCAGCCGCGGCCGGAGCTAGCAGCACATGGCCGCCGCCGCACCACGCCCTGCGCCAGGCGTCATCGCACCCCTGGCAGCGTCGCGACCCGTGCAGGACCCGCAGACACTCACTTGGCAGTGGCTGCTTGACTTCCTGCGCCGCGAGCTTGCTCCTTACCCCGGCCGCGCCTCCGCGGTCGCGCGCATGACCATCGCTGCCACCCTGGTCATGCTGGCCATCATGACCTTCCACATCCCGGGCGGCGCACTCGGCGGCTACTACGCGCTCGTCATCACGCGCGAAAACCTGCGCAGCACCCTGCATCAAGCCACCCTGAGCATCCTCGCCTTCCTGGCCGGCACCCTCTACACCGTGCTCGGCATCCTGCTCTTCGTTGACTCTCCCGTGACCCACTTCCTCTGGGTGATCGGCTCGCTCTACCTCATCTTTTTTGTCATGGGCACCGTGCGCAACTATGGCGTGGCCGCCGGCTTCAGCTTCCTCATCGCCACCGCCATCCCGCTCTGGGACCGCCCCGGCCCCGTCGAGCTGAAGCTCTATGCGACCCTCTGGACGCTCTTGAGCGTCGCCCTGGGCTGCGCCGCTGCGCTGCTGGTCGAGGCCATCTACCACAGCTCCCACCCCGCGGACTCCGTCGTCTCCGGACTGGTCGAACGCCTGCAGTGCGTCGAGAGCACCCTGCGCACCTATGCGCGCGGCCAGCCGCTCACCGGCAGGGCCCGCTCGCGCCTGCAGCAATATGCCATGGTGGGCCCGGCCAGCCTGCGCCGCGCCGTCATCCGCACCGGCCAGGCCCCGCAGATGCGTGCCCAGATCGCCGCCTTTATCTCGCTCACCGGAAGGCTCGTCGACCTCAGCATCCATCTCGAGCAAGGGCTCCGAACCCCTGCGTCCAATCAGCCCCCTGCCGACGATGCCCGCCGACTGGCAGCGCTCGCCGACACCCTCAGCCGCGAATGGCGCGCCCTCGCGCCCCTGCGCACCATGGAAGACGCGACGCGGCTCGCGCTCCCGCCCTGGCAGGGCTCCGCATCGCCAGAGACCACAGTGCCGCTGCTCCCCGTGCTTGAGCAGACCGTCTCCATGCTGCGCAGCATCTTCTCGCCTCCACTCGAGCAGCGCCGTCGCGAGCGCTCCCTGCTCGCCCTGGGCGACAAGCCGCAACCCTCGGGGCTCTTCGTTCCCGACGCCTTCACCAATCGCGATCACTTGGTCTTCGCCTTCCGCGGCTGCCTGGCAGCCACCTTCTGTTACGTCCTCTACAACGCCATCGACTGGCCGGGGATCAACACCGCCGTCGCCACCTGCATCATCACCGCGCTGGGAACCATTGGCTCCTCCCGGCAGAAGCAGGTGCTCCGCGTCAGCGGCGCCATCGTCGGCGGACTGGTGATCTCGCTACCGGCGCAGATCTACCTGCTGCCGCTGATGGACTCCATCTCCGCCTTCACGCTCTACTTCGCCGCGGTCTCTGCTCTGGCCGCCTGGTTTGCTACCTCCAGCCCGAGGCTCTCCTACTTGGGCCTGCAGATCGCGCTTGCCTTCTACCTGATTAACCTGCAGGAGTTCACCGTACAAACCTCGCTCACCGTGGCCCGCGACAGGGTCATCGGCGTGCTGCTCGGCCTCTTTGCCATGTGGCTGGTCTTCGATCAGCTGTGGGCGCCGAGGGCGGCAGACCGCATGCGGGTCTTGCTGGCGCAGAACCTGCGCGCGCTCGGCCGCATGGCTCGCCTCGCCGCCCTCATTGACACCGGCGCCGAAGCCGCAGCGCGAGAAGCCGTGCTTCACGTCCGCGCCCTGCGAGAAAAGATCAATGGCGACCTCAGCCAGATGAACGAGCAGGCGGATGCCGTGGAGTTCGAGGTGGGCGCCGCGCGCCGCGCCCGGCTTCGTTCCCGGTCGAGGATGCAGGCCATGCAGCCGGCCATGCGTACCATCTTTCTCCTTGAGATCGCGCTCGCCCAGTACCGCTCCACCCTCGAGGCAGGCACTGCCGGACGCCGCACCGCGTTCTCCCGCTTTCAGCACGCCTGCGCCGAGCACCTGGCTGCAATCGCGGCCCGCGTGGAACAGCCCCTCTCCAGCAGCCCGCCTGCGACGCTTCTGCAGCAGGTCGAGCAGACGCTTGTCGAGCTCACCCACCAGGAACGCCAAGACCTGGCCGGCCTGACCATCTGCCGGCAGATCGCCGCCGCCCTCCAGGCGCTGGGGCTCGCGCAGGAGCAAGCCTCGTTAATGCTCCACGCGTCGGCCATGACCCGCAAGCCCGACGCCCGCAATCCTACCCTTGCTTTGGAGTAGTATGGCGCTCAGAAAACGCAGGTCTATGGCCTGGCCAGTCCGATCGGATGCGCTCCCTCACCGCGCACTGCTCGCGGATTAGCTGCGTCCGAAAAACAGGAGAGTCAATCATGGCGGACCTCACGAAGGCGATCCAGTTCGTTCTCGAGCAGGAGGACAGTCGCCTCTCGGGCATAATCACCGAGACTCCGCACGATCTCGGCGGCACAACTCGCTTCGGACTCACGGAGCGATGGCATCCGGCCCTGATCCCCACTGGCTTCTTCGGACCCACCATGAACAACGGCGTGGACGTGCCCACCATGAGCGTGGACGATGCCCTGGCCCTCGCCCGGAAAACCTATGCCAGCGACTACGGCGAAGCCCTGCTGCTGGCCGACCTGAACGCCGATGCGCACGCCGCCGGGCTGCTCTCCTTCGCCGTCGTAGGCGGCAACCTCACCGCCATCAAGGTCTTCCAACAGGCCATTGCAGATGTCACCCCAAGCCTTGGCGCTGACTTCGTTGACGGGCACATGGGTCCGGGAACCATCAAGAGCGCCAACGCCGTCGACGCCGAGCTCTTGCTGCAAGCTTTCGTCAACCGCCAGAAAGAGCACTTCCAGTCGATCTGTGATAACGATCCCACACAGGACTGCTTTTTGCATGGCTGGACCAACCGTGCCGACGCGCTGCTGACCTACCAGGTTCCCGCTCCCGACGGAGCGGCTGCGAACGGTTCCGTGGTGGCCTGACTCGCGGGGCCTCGATCTATCCCCGCCGCCGCACCAGCAAGAGCGTCTGGTCATCTAACTGCGCGCCGTACTCCCGCACCGTGTTCAGAATCGATGCGGCGAGCTTGGCCAGGGGCATGTCACCGACGTCCATCATTAATTGCTCCAGGCCTTCCACGCCAAACTCTGCTCCTTTGAAGGCCTGCCGGCGCCCCTTGGCTCCCCCGCACACTTCAAGGATGCCGTCTGTGGCGATCACTGCCACGTCACCTGGCTGCAGGCTCAGCCGCCCGGAAGCGAATCCCTGAACCGGCAACAGCCCCAGCGGAAACTGCTCCTCCTCAAGGCGACGTATGCTGCGGTCCGCCACGCTCCAGATCACCATCGGCGGACTTGCCGCCATCCCGTAAAACGAGGCGCCGTCTGCATCGAGCCGCAGCGCCGTGAAGGTGGCATACATGTGCGGCTCCTTCACGCCCGGCAGCACCCGGTTCAAACGCTCCATCAGCATCGACAGGGTTGCGCCACCAGCATTCGCCGTGCCCGCGTCGAGGAGGGCCGTACGTGCCGCGGTCTTCAGCATCCCCATCAGTATCCCAGCCTGCAGCCCGTGCCCGGCTACATCTGCCAGGTATGCCACGGTGTCACCGCGCTCCAGCTCCACCACGTCTACCAGGTCACCCCCTACCCTCTCGCTGGGCTTCGAAATGCCATAGATCTCGAAGAAGGTGGTTTCTCTCGCTATCGGAGGCACCAGCGTCTTCTGAATGGAGTGCGCCAGTTCCAGCTCCGCCCGCAGCTTGATCGCCTCCTTGCCCGCACCTCGTATATACGCGACGAAACACACGTAGGAACCCAGCACCGCCAGCAGGGTACAGGTTGCCGCGAAGTGGATCCCCTGCTCACTCGGCACCTGGGCCGGATGGAAGATGCGATCAATCATGACCGCCAGCCCGATGTTCGCAGGACGATTGAAAAACTCCAGCCCCGCTAGGATGAAAATGCAAAAGGTAGGCAGCCGCGCCAGCACCAGGATCCAGACCACGGCGTTCAAGCCCCCAAACGCCGCGGCAGCCATTAGTCCGAGGTACGGCTCCCGCCCGCCCGTCATCAGGTCAAAGTAAAAACCCGTCACGCTGAAGAGCAGGAAGACCGCCAGCAGCATCACGCCCAGACGCCGCAGGGGCACGTACTGCATATGCGCCCAGTGCCCGGGTCGCCGCATCAGCCACTTTGCAAGCCGCCTTGCCATAGCCAGCACCATAGCAGACGTCCCTGGCCCTGCAGTGCCCCTGCTGGTTAGCCGGAAGCGCGCTGACTCGCATCCGAACTAAGTTCCGGAGCCCTCGGGCGCGACCGCCGCAGCAGCCATCGCACCAGCAGGCCGTTTGACAGAGCGAGCGCTCCATCGGTAATCAGGCTGGCCGCTGCCGCTCCCTGCCACGACCACCTCGGGATCAGCACCAGGTTCAGCGCCAGGTTCAGCAGCGCTGCCCCAGCCTGGGTCGTTGTCCGCAGCCACTGCGAGGCTGACGCCGTGATGGTCGTCCCCCAGGCATATTGCGCCCCGCGGATCAGCGGCAGCAGGCACAGCCACCGCAGCGCGGACACTGACCCCGAGAACGAGTGCCCAAAGGCGAGAGGCAGCAGCGGCGCGCCGACAGTCAGCAGGAGCGCCGCACCCGCACCAAACGGCAGTGTCCACCGCAGCATGCGCCTGGAGAAGCGCGCTGCGTCCGCCACCCCATGCGCGCCCTCGCGAAAAAACCGCGGCGCCGCCGCCGCGTACAGGCTGTAGATAGGCGTAGTGAGCACGTCGATGACCCGGTACGCCGCGCCGTAGATCCCCGCCGCGTAGGCCTGACCCATGCTGACCAGCAGCGTCTTGTCCAGGTCGTTGTACACCGAGATGGCAGAGCTTGAGAGGGAGAAGCTGAGTCCCTCGCCCAAATCGCGCCACCCCACGCGCGCCAGACGCGGCCGGCCCAGGGTCCGTGTGACCAGCACCAGGCTGAAGACCGCCACCGCCAGCGTTGACAGCCAGTAGACGCGCACCCAGGTAAGCGCCGCAGCATGCCGGTGCCCGTGCAGGCAGTAGACCAGCAGCAGCCCCGCAACCAGCGTGCGTGCGATATTGGTCAGCGCTGCCAGGCGGGCGCTCCATGCCGCACAGTCAGCCCCCTGCATGGCGCGGCTGGCCAGTTGCGAGAGCTTGCCCAACAGGCCATCTGAAACCGCCACCCACGGCACCAGGCTACGCAACTCCGGCGCGAGAAACAGGCGCCCGTAGAGCAGCGCCACCGCCAGCAGCACCAGGAACCCGGCGCCGCTCACCACCAGAGCCCTGCCCCAGCTCACAGCAAAGCTGGCGGCGTCGCGACTGATGTTCCGCAAGAGGATCATCTCCATGCCCAGGCTGCTGAACTGGCTCAGCACATTGACCAGCGCCACCACGCCAATGAGAGACCCATACTCGCGGCTGCCCAGCATCCGGCCCATCAGCAGGAAGTACACCGCCTGAAAGATCACCGCGACCGCATTGCCGGAGAGCATCCAGGCCGCCTGGTGTCTCAGCCGCGGCGCTCCCGCTGCCCTGCCCTGCTGCGCATGCTCGCCGCCTTGACGCCCAGCCGGAGCGCCGTTGGCGATTGGGGTTGCCCCCCGCGCCGGCAACGGCAGTCCCCGAGTCTCTCCAGAGCCGCTCTCCGCCTGGTTCAGCGAGGCAGGCCGCATGATCAGGACCTTGGACCTGCCGGCAGAGTTCCCCGGCGAAGACGAGCCCGGCATCATGAGGCCGACCTCGGAGTCGCGACCCGCGCCCCCGCGATAGCCTTGGTCCCGGCCGGCACAGCAGAGTGCGGTCCGACCGGCGCGGTCAGGCAGGAGCTGCCCGCAGCAGCCGCGGACGTGGCCGCCACCCCGCCGCTCCGCCGCCTGGCATGCGCGGCTTCCCGCCCCTCGGCCTGGGCACCGGAATGCGCCTGGCTCCAGGCGTGCAGCACTTCGTCGTACATCGTTTCGAGCAGCGCCGTCTGCGCGCTCACCTCAAAGCACTGCTGCACGCGCCGGCGGCCCGCTTGGCTCAGGTCCTGCGCCAGCGCCTCATCCTGGCACAGCCGCAACAAGTCACGCGCCAGCCCCGCCACGTCTCCCGGCTCAGAAAGCAGCCCTTCCGTGCCATGACGCAACAGCTCCGGGATCCCGGAGCTGCGGAACGCCGCCACCGGCAGCCCCATGGCCATCGCCTCGCCAACCACCGTAGGCAAGCCCTCCGCATCCCCATCCCGCGCCGTAATGCTGGGTACCGCCAGCACCCTGCTCACCGCCATCCACTGCCGCACCTGGGCCGCCGTTTGCAGACCGAGAAAGAGCGTCTCGGGGACGATCAGCCGAGCCTCCGCCTCCAGGCGCGCCCGCTCCGGACCCTCGCCCACAATGACCAGGCGCGTGCCCGGCATCGTGTCCCGCACCAGCCGCATGGCCCGCAGCAGGTGGATGCATCCCTTCTTCTCGATCAGCCGCCCCACGAAGAGCACCACCGGCTGCGGCCTCCGATGCTCAGGAACCGCATACTGCTGCAGATCGATGCCGATCGCGTGCACCCGCAGGCGATCCGGTGGAAAGCCGCGCTGGACCGCCCGCTGCCGGATCGCCTCTGAGACGCACAGGAACAGGCGGGCCTCGCACCACAGCCGGCGCCGGCGCGCCAGGTAGAGCCGTCCGCGCCGCGTCAGGCCGTGCGCCTCATCCCCTGCCATCACGTCGTAGCCATGCAGGGTGACCACCAGCGGCAGGTCGAGAGAGCGAGCCAGCGGCAAGGCCTCCGCGGCATCCAGCGCAAAGTGCGCGTGCAGCAGCGCAGGCTCGCGGGCACGCAGGCGACCCAGTAAGCCCGGCGACCATCCCGTCTTCAGGAACACGTAGCGGCGGGCACGATCGGGCAGACGATCGCTGCCGGTAAGCAGCTCAGGCGCCGCCAGCGGCAGGCTGGGCGACACGCGCCGCAGGCCCACGTAGAACGGCGCGTACCGGCGCATCGCCGCAACCTGCGCCGCAATAAACGTCTCCGAGTAGGCCAGCAGTTCGCTGCGATAGACCAGGACCTGTGCTTTCATCAGGCACGCCTCGTGTGGACGAAGGCGAAACGGTCCTTGAGCCTCAGGAAAGGTCGCTCCCACCACTGGTACGAGGCAAGCGCCAGCAACACCGTCACGCCGAGCGAAACCAGCTTGTTTCCGGCCAGCAGCAGCGCCCAGTGATCCTGCTGCAGGCGCTCGTGCGCAGCTCCGCGAAACAGGTGCTTCTCAAGCGCGTTCGCAATGGAGAAGCCCGGCTCGTGGAAGACGTACAGCCCGAACGAGACCTGGCCCAGCCGAACCGCCCAGGCGGGCACGCGAAGAGCGTCCACCCCCAGCACCGAAACAAAGAGCAGGACGCACCCGAGCCCCACCAGCGCATACCCCGCGACCAGGGTAAGCGCGTCGTGCGTCGCCCATGGGCGCTTGATGCCGCACCCTCCTGCGGCGAGCAGCAGGGCCCCGGCAGCGCCTCCCAGCAGCAGCGACCGTGCCCAACCCGTCAGCCTAGGCTGCCGCCCGCCAAGCAGCAGGGCTACCAGTCCACCGAGCGCAAAGAACTGGAACTGCACAACGCTGTTGACCCACGCAGTCACGTGCAGCATCGGCTGCCCGCTGCGGGCAAGCCAAACGACGGTCCCGAGCGCCAGCGCGATCAGGGCTGCGCACGCTGCCATCATGGCGGCGGGACGGGCCTGCCGCACCAGCACCGGCCACCCCAGGTAGAACTGCTCTTCGACGGAAAGACTCCACAGCGCACGCATGGGCGTCAGGATGGCCGGGTGCGCGGCGATGTACCAGTTGCCCGCCAGCAGCACCGAAGCCAGTAGCCGGCCCGGTTCGATCCGAAACGCGTGCCACCGCAGCCCGAGCACCCCGTAAGCCAGGAGCACGCCCAGGTAGAGCGGCCAGATACGCAGCACCCGCCGCAGATAAAACGCTGCCAGGTGCACTGTCCCGGTTGCCCGCTGCTCCCGCTGCAGCAGCTCCGTGATTAGGTAGGCACTCAAAAAGAAGAAGACGCAGACGCCGAAATTCCCGGCGTCCTTGACCGTCTCGACCCAAAACAGCAGGCGTGCGCCCACTCCATGCGCCGCGCCGTCTGCCGCATCCGGAAGGGTATGCGCGATCCAGACCATCAGAAACGCAAACAACCGAAGCGCATCGAGCTCAGGCCGGTAGAAGCGCCCTGCAGCCCCGCCCCCGGGACCGGCGGGTGCGCCCCCACCGGCAGCTCTCTGCGCCCCGGCCGCCACCACGGCAGATGCGACAGCTAGAGCCATGGCACGCTCCGCCCGTTTGCTTCCGCGAGGAGCGGGTCCGGCGCGCCCCATCCATGGCTCCAGCCTGGCCCAAGCCCTTGCGCCTGCTCAGCCACCCTCCCACTCTCGGCCCCCACCTCAACCGTCACCAGCGCATGCACGTAGAGCACCCAGAACAGCCCGTTGAAGCTCAGCAGCGTGTTCTCGTCGAAGTCATACGCGGCCACCAGCATCAGGAGCCCGAGCGGCCATGCACACGCAGCAAACTCCCGCCCGGAGGCAAAGAGTTGCGGCCACAGCCGCCACCCCGCGCGCAGGTAGCTCAGCACGAACAGCAGCAGCCCCGCCGCACCCAGCTCCAGCAGGATCTCGAGGAAGCCGTTATGCGCATGAAAGAGCACGAACCGCAGCGCCACCACCACGTCAAACGAAGCTCCCTTGGCTCCGCGCCAGAAGGCCGAAAATCCATAGCCGAGCAACGGCCGCCTCAGGATGGCCACCCACACCTGCGCCCAGATCGCCGTCCGCCCGGTCAGCGAAGGATCGCGCCCCAGCAGCCCGGCCAGCACCGGGAAGTAAATCCTGGCCGCAACCGCAGCCGCCAAGGCACCGCCGATGGCCGCAATCGCCAGCAGCCTCCGGCTTCGACAGGCGAAGCGACGCAGCACCGCATACACCCCCAGCATCGTGAGCAGCACGGCCTCGATCACCCATGCCCCGCGCGAACCGCTCATCACCAGCACCACCACAAACACCGCCAAGGACCCCGCACGCCGCAGGTTCAGCCTCCCTTGGGCCAGCACCACCGCGGTCGCAAAGACCATGGCCCGGCCGCAGGCGTTCTTCTGGGTGAAGACGCCCTGCCAGTTGCCCCCGTGCCCCGTCGATGCATCGAGCCCAAGCGAAGGAAGCGCGAGCGCCAGCACCGCCGAACCCGCCGCCAGGATCAGGAACGCGCCCTCGAAGAGTGCCAGCTGTCGCCGCAGCGGATGCCGCACCGCCAGGTACATCCCAAACAGACCGGCCAGCGCAAACGGCACCGCGCGCCGCGCACTCAGCACCGGATCCTGCGACCAGCCTGCCGAAAGCAGGGCGAAGACAGCCAGCGCGCCTGCCCACTGCACGCGACCAAGGTGCCGCGCCAGCAGTGGGCCATGCCGTAACGCCAGCATCAGGATCAGCGCGTTGACCAGCAGCTGCGAACCGATGCCCGCTGCGAACATCAGCCCGCTTGCCGGAGTGCCCGTCATCTCGCTCGCCTGGTTCGGAGCGATGCCCGGGATCGCGCCCGCCATGCCGAAGAACACCAGGATCAGCACGCTGGCGACGTCCTCCAGGGCAAGGCCACGTACGGCGCTCCGCATCTCCATCAGCACCGCCTCCTAGTGCACCGCATAGATGGCCGCCGAGCTTGCAGAAGCCAGGATCGACGTGGCTCCAAGCGCAACGTTCTTCACCATGCTGAAGGGGATAAACACGATATCGTCGGCCTCCAGCTGCGGGTCGGCGCGCTGGCCACGCTCGATTGCCTTGAGAGCCAGCGGCTGCTCGGTCACTCGGCCGTTCACCTTGCGCAGCAGCCGTGCGTGATTCTCCGCTGCCGTCTTGTTGGCTCCCGCAGCCAGCGTGATGGCCTCGAGCAGACTCAACTGCGCGTCATCCTGCATGACAAAGCCGCCTGGCCGCCCCACGTCACCCAGTACGTAGACAATCCCTGCCTTGGGCACCAGGATCGTGTCCCCCGGCCGCACTGCGACATCTTCCACCAGCGCCTTCTCCGCCCGGTTCGACACGAAAACAGTCTTTGGCGCCTCGCCGGCGTGCCGGATGGTGATGTGCCGGTCGGCCACTGACGTCAGACCACCAGCCTGCGAGAGCACGTCGAGCAGGCTGCGCGAGCTGGTCAGCGGCACCAGGCCCGGGTGCTCCACCTCGCCCAGCACCGCCGCGCGCTGGCTCACCGACTCCTCCACGAACACCGCTACTTCCGGGTGGTTCAGAAAGCCGCCCGCATGGTAGCGAGCCGCAATCTTCTGCGCCGCGTCCGCTGCCGGCAGCCCCTGCACCGCCACGTTGCCCACCAGCGACAGCGCGACCTCACCCGAGTCCTTCACCCGCACCCTCTGCTCCAGGTTGTCCTCGCGAAAGATGGTGATGTGCAGCAGGTCCCCGGCGCCAATCACCAGGCTCTCCGAGGCAGCCGTCATCGCCCCTCCCTGCGGCGCAGCCATCTGCGACAACCCGCACGCACTCCCCAGCACCAGGGCCAGCCCCGCTAGGCGCCTAAGCACGGGCAGCCTGTTCCACATAGAGTCCTGCCTGGTAGCCGAAGTATTCGTAGAAATCGCCCGAGCCTCGCGACACGCCGTTGAGAACCATGCCGAGCGCGCCGCGCCCCGGATGCTGCTTGCGCAGCGCCTCCGCACTGCGCTTGAGCGCCTGCCGCGTCGTCTGCCCGTGCCGGGCCACCAGCAGCGTCGCATCGCTCACCTGCGACAGCAGCATGGCGTCGGTCACCGGCAGCACCGGCGGGCTGTCGAGCACAATGAACTCGTACTCCGCCTTCCATTCCGCCAGCAGGTCGCGCATTCGCCCGGAGCCCAGCAGCTCCGAGGGAAACGGCGGGACCTCCTCGCCGCACAACACCGCCAGGGTCGGCATTGCCTTGAGCGGCCGCCGCACAAACGGAGCCTCTGCCGAGGCCAGCGCGGCGCCCAGACCGCTCGTCCTCACGGGCCCCGTCTCCTCCTGCGCGAAGTAGTGCGAGAGCGTCGGCTTGCGAAGATCTGCATCCACCAGCAGCACCCGCGCCCCCTGCTGGGCAAGCAGCGCAGCCAGGTTCAGCGCCAGGGTCGTCTTGCCCTCGCCCTCCAGGCAGCTGGTCACCAGCACCACCTGCGGCGGCTGTCCACTGCGCGCCAGCAGCAACGAGGTCCGAAGCGAACGCAGCCCTTCTGCAAAGGTAGAAGGTTGCTTCTCGAGCGCTGCCAGCCGCAGCCTCGCCCCTCCGCGCCCCAGGAGCGGCGAGTCTCCACCCCCCTCCGGCAGACGCGCCGGACGCATCGCCTCCAGCCAACGCCATCGCCCGCCAGGCAGACCGGCCCGCGCCCTCTCAATCCTCGGCAACACCGCGATCAGCGGGATCCCCAGCGCGCGCTCCATGCCTTCAAACGAGCGCAGCCTGTTGTCCGTCAGCTCCAGCGCCATCACGAGGATGCCGCCCAGCACTGCCCCTGCCAACAGTGCCGCGGCCAGCACCAGGGGAACCCTGGGGCTGCTGGGATAGTTCGACGAGGGCACCTGCGCCAGCGCGACCACGGCGATGTTGCTCGCCTTTAGCCCTTCCAGCACGCCTGCCTGCTTGAGCTTCGAGAGCAGCGTCTCGTAGATGTCGCGGCTGCTGTCCGCCTCCTGCTTGGCCAGGCCATATGCCAGCACGGAGTCGTTCAGCTTCCCCGCTGCCTGCTTCTGCTGCTCAAAGGCAGCCCGGGCGCCGGCCTCGGCTCGCGCCGCGATCTCGTAGTCCGTGTGCGCGCGTGCGCCCAGCCGCTCCACTTCTTCCTTGATCGAACGCGCCACTCCATCCAGCTGCGCCTGCAGCTCGCCGACCCTGGGGTAGGCCGGGCCATAACGCACCGCATCCTGGGCCAGCTCCGCCTCCAGCGCCGCCTGCTGCGTGCGCAGGTTCTGCACCAGCGTGAGCGAGTTTGTCATCGACGCAACCGCCCCCACGCTCGAGTTGCCGCTCAGGCTGGAGATCAACTCCGGATCGCCGCTGGCTGCGATCCGATCGATCGCCTCCTTCAGGATTCGGTTTGACTCTGCCTGCGCCAGCGTCTGATTCAGGCTGTCCAACCGCTCCAGCACCACGTTGCGCGAGGCATCGTTGCCGAACATTCCCGTATCTCTCTGCAGGCTGATCGCCTTGGCCTGCAGCTGCTGCATCTGCCGCTTGAGCTCGCTCAGCTGGCCGGTCAGCCACAACGAACCCTGCGTGGTCCCTGTCAGCCGTTGGCGAAACGTGAAATCTCCCAGCTCCCCGATCAGCCGGTTCACCACCGCTGCGGCGCGTACCGGGTCAGGATCGGAATAGCTCACGTCCACCAGCCGCGTCCCCGTCACCGGCGTCACCTTCAGGTGACTCGCGAAGATCTTGAGCGCCTGGTAGCGGCGATTTGGAGCCTGCTCCAGCGGCACGCTCAGCGGCTCCACAGGTTTGCGCCAGAACAGAAGACGGCGCGCCGCGCCTGCCATCCGGCTCAGCACGGACGGATCAGCCACGGCAGGAAAGTAGTCATGCGTCCGCTCCAGCTCCAGGTCGTGGATCACCACCAGGGCGAGCGCGCTCGACTGCAGAATCCCGGCCTCGGTCTGCAGCATGATGTTGTAGTCCAGTGAATCGGAGGAGACAGTACCATCGTCCCGACCCATAACGCTGCTCTCTAGGCCGAAGGCCCCGGAGGCCTCCTTCTGCACCTGGATCTGCCCCGTCGCCTGGTAGCGCCGCGTCGCCAGGCAGCAGTAGAGCGTAGCCGCCACCAGCATGAGCACCACCGGCCGCACGATCAGGGCGCGGCGCCGCCGGCATACCGTCATCAGTGTGCCGACCGTCCACTCATCCGTAGCAACAGGGGCGGACTCCGTCATTCAAGCTCCCGTCCCCGGCCAAAGGCCCTGCGTGCACGCTGCCGCTCAGGCTTTCTCCTGGCAGGTCAGCTACACGCTAGCACCGCGTCTGAGCGCCCGCGCAGATTACGGAAGTTCGCAAGACGCTGCAGAACAGGCCGATTCCGCTTCTGGTTCTTGCTGTTACATAAGTTTCCGGACTGCTCCTGCTGCGCCTTGACCGGCCGTCTTAGCGGGCAGCTAGATAGGGAGACAACGCGGCGACGCCGAGCGGGCCTCATGGCTGCACACTGCTCGCCGCCCTTGAGGTGCCCCGTGCCAGAGGAGAGAGACCACACCGACCTGCTCACCGTTGGCATGCCTGTCCACAACGCCATGCCCTACCTGCCCGAGGCTGTCGAAAGTCTGCTCAGCCAGTCCATGAGCAACTTCCGGATCCTGGCTATCGTCGACGGGTCCACCGATGGCAGCCTCGCCTACCTGACCTCCATCCGCGATGAGCGCCTGCGCGTGATCGAGCAGCAGCATCTCGGCATCACCTACACGCTCAACCGCCTCCTGCGCCTCTGTGAAACCCCGTGGCTCGTCCGCCAGGACGCGGACGACCTCTCCATGCCAACCCGCCTTGAAGCCGTCTGCCGCGCCATCGATGCGCACCCCGACGCGGGCATGTTCTACTCAAACGCCGCCTACCACCCTGCGAAGAAGAGCCTCGGGCTCTTCCGCTGCACCCGCGGCACGCCCGAGCAGATTCGCCGCGTCGCCCGCTCCGGCTACGTGCCCGCCATCTGCCATCCCTCCGCGGTGTTGCAGGTGGACAAGACACTCCGCCTGGGCGGCTATCGCCCCGGCCTGGCCTGCGAGGACGCCGACCTCTGGTGGCGCATGGCGCTGGCCCACGACATCCACTTCATCCCTGAAGTCCTGCTTTGCTTCCGGCAGAGCAGCACCAGCCTGAGCTCGCGCAAGCTCCGGCAGCAGGCGTTGCATGGCCTCTATGTGCAGTACCTGCTCCTCTCCTCACTCGAGGGCCGGCCCGCCGCCCAGCTCTCGGTGGTCGAGAAGGAACTCGACACCATGCTGGCCGCAACCCCCCTGCAGGCCAAGGAAGACCTGCGACTCTTCAACATCTACATGGGCCAGGGACAGCGCCTGCGGGCCATCGCCAGGCTCGCCGCCTCGGCTGCCTCCTCGCCCGGCTACTTCTTCAGACGCCTGCGCGACGAGCTCGTGCCCCGGGCAGCCATCGCCAACGGACTCTCGCCGGCGCTCTACATGCAACGAAAGGACATCCTGTGGCCTCAACACCTGCCGTCATGAACAAGGAGGCCGCGCGCACCGCGCCGCGCGCCGCCCTGCGTGCATCCATGCTGCGCAGCCCCTCCACGCAAAGTGCCGCGCCTCTCGCCCCGCTCGGCGTCCAGAGGGTCCAGTTCGGCTCTGCGCCAGTCGACTCGGTCACCATGCGCCAGGCCACCGAGTGGCTGCAGGGCGTGCTCACCGCGCCTCGCAGCACCCCACACCTGATCATGGGCCCCAACGCCTACCTCGTCACCCTTGCCCAGCGCGACCCGCGCTTTGCCGAAGCCCTCGCGCACGCCTCCCTCTGCCTGCCCGACGGCATGTCCGTCGTCTGGGGCTCGCGGCTGCTTGGGCGCCCCATACCCGAGCGCGTCCCCGGCGGCGAGTTCATGGAGCAGATGTGTCGGGTCGCCGCCGAGACCGGCAGAAGCGTCTACTTCCTCGGAGGCCTGCCAGGGGCTGCAGAACAAGCCGCAGAGGTCCTCGCTACCCGCTATCCCGGACTGGTCGTCGCCGGCACTGACTGCCCCAGGCCCGGCTTCAACCAGGACCCGCTCGCGCTGGCCATGGTTCTTGCCCGCATCCGCGCCGCCGCACCCGACCTGCTCTGCGTGGCCCTTGGCGCCCCCATGCAGGAGATCTGGATGCTCGACCACTGCCGTGACCTGCCGATTGGCGCCGCCCTCTCGGTCGGCGCAGCCCTCGATACGCAAGCCGGCCTGCGCCAACGTGCCCCCACCTGGACCCACGCGATCGGGGCCGAGTGGCTCTACCGCCTGGCCATGGAACCGCGCCGTCTGTGGCGACGCTACCTCATCGGCAACGCCCGCTTCGGTGCCATCCTGTTGAAGGAGTGGGGCAGGGAGCGCACTCGCCGCGCTACCGAGAACCTCCTCCGCCCCCGCCCCATCTGACCGGCCCCGCGCCAACTCCCGCAGCCGGGCTCGGCTTTCCTCACACCCCCGACACATCCGGGCGCGCGCCGAGCCCGGCACCGGACCTCCGCAGCTTCGCTCCCATGCCGCGCATCGCCCGGCGCATGCGCTGCGGCATCACCAGGAACACGGCGCACAACACCCACATCCGGAGCGTGGACGATCCCCCTCCTGCCACCGCCCGCAACAGACTCAGCCGCTCTGCCGCACTTGCCCCGGCGCGCCCCGCCTGGGCCGCGCATTCCGTCGCCACGAAAGCCGAGAACGCCCGCGGTGTGAACAAGGCTCGGCGCTCTACTGCCCACGCATGCGAGAAACGCCAGTCCGGCACCCGCCCTGTACTCGCCCGGTCTCCCTCCACGTGAAAAATCGCCAGCGGCTCCGCCACCTGCACCACCTCGACCGCTGGGTCCGCATGCACCCGCAGCAGCCAATCCCAGTCCTGGTGCTTCTTCAGCCCGCTCTCAAAGGGAAGCCGCAGCAGCAGGTCTGTACGCGCCAGCAGGGTCGAGGTCTGCAGCAGCGCTTCCCCATACGTCCAGCCCCGCCGGTCGAAGAGATACTCGCCCATCGGCTCTCCGGTCCGATACAGCCGCCGCGGCCACACCGCATCGAGCCGGGGTCCCCGGGCCAGCACCGCTGAGGAGATCACCGGCTCGGCCGCCGTACACCGCTCGGCCGCAGCCAGTTGCACCGCAAGCTTGTGCTCCAGCCACAGATCGTCATCATCCAGAAACGCGATCCACTCTCCACGAGCCGCGCGCACCCCCATGTTCCGAGCCTCCGCGCCCCCCACCGGGTGCTCCATCTGCACAATGCGCAGCCGCCCGCCGGGCTCGCTCTCAGGCATCGCCTCAAGCGCCTTCAGCGTCGCCGCATCCTCCCCATCGATGACGACGATCACCTCCAGCAAGCCTTCGCTCTGCGCCAGCGCGCTCGCCGCTGCCGCCACCACCATCGAGGCCCGACCGCGCGTCGGGATCACGGCACTGACACTTGGTCCTCGCGCCATCAGGGTGGAAGTCATCTTCTCTCGAGCTTAGGCGGACCCGCCCCCGCCAGTGCTTGCGAGCGTCCATCCAGTCGCACCAAAGTAAGCCTCGCCGATGCAGTCCTCCTGCACACTCACTCTCGCCCGCCCCCTCTACAATGAGCGGGTGCGCTCGCCCCTCTGCCACACTGCGGCGTCCGTCCTCCATCGAGCAGGCGCGTGCCTCACCCATCGCAACCCCGCACATGCATCTCCCGGCCGCCAACTGGTAGGCGAACCCTCCCATGCCTGACCTCACCCAGGCATCCGTCATCGGCTCAGGACCCAACGGCCTCGCCGCCGCCCTCGTCCTCGCCCAGGCCGGCCTTTGCGTCCAGGTCTATGAGGCGCAGCCGGTCCCGGGCGGCGCGGCGCGCACCCTGCCCCTTACCTTGCCCGGCTTTCAACACGACTTCGGCTCGGCCGTCCATCCGCTTGCCGCCGGCTCCCCCTA
>DASWUY010000117.1:0-3906 GCA_036401435.1 Acidobacteriaceae bacterium
CAGGCGCGACGACTGCGCAATGGGCTGGGCATCGAGCGAGGTGAGCAGCAGGGTACAGAAGGGATTGGTGACCGAGGCGGAGAGGTGGGTGAGGCGCGTGGTGTTCCCGCCCACAAAGCCGATCAGCGCGGCGGAGCGGGGCGCGTCGAGGGTGACAAGCCCGCCGGTCGGCGCTGCGCTGAAGTACCAGGCCAGCTCGCCGGTGTCAGAGCGGATGGGGCTGGGTTGAGTCGGCGCGGGCGGCGGCGCCGTGCCGGCCGTGGCGTGGAGCGAGGCGATACGTACCTCGTGCTCGAGCGGCGTGGCCGGCGAAAGGCCCGGCGTGAACAGGGGCCGGTCTGAGGAGGGCAGCAGCATGCTGTCAAACACCTGCTTTTGCGAGTAGGAGCGCGCGGCGGTCTGGCGCGCGGGGAGGACATCGCCGCGCAGGAACAGCAGCGCGCCGGCTGCGAGCTCCGGCATTTTGACCGGGTCAAGCGAGAGATCAAAGGGGTCGCCAACGTAGGGTCTCCACTGGGGATCGGTCTTCGGTTCGAAGGTGTACCAGAAGACGCCGTCCCAGTCCTGCAGCGAGGCGTAAGCAGCCAGGATGGGAATGCCTTCACTGCCGTAGTCATTGGGGAAAGGATGGTTGACTTCACTTACGGTGTAGGGCTTGCCGGCGAGGGCAGAGCGGGATAAGTCAACTACGGTCGAGTGGTAAGGATCGTTGACCATGGGCCGCTTGGGTGCGCGTACCTCGGGGTGCTGCCAGTACGTGTGGCCGTCGAGGAGATCAAGTCGCGAGTTAGCCAATACTGTGGGATAGCCGCTGGCGGTATGGTGATGGTCGGCGGTGCCGATGAGGAGCGACTTCACCCCGAGTGTCTGCTTGAGATAGCTCTCCATATCGGCGAAGTAGGCCTGCTGGAGGTCGGTGTAGAAGTTTGCCTCGGCATAGAAGCGCGTGTTGGGGCGGTTCTCAAAGTCGTTGTAGCTTTGCATGAGGGGGAGCGGCGCCAGGGGGTCGGTGCGCGCCTGCTGGTGAAGAAGGGCAAGCTGGCTGGCGGTGGTGTGGCTGGCCAGCCAGCGGCTATAGATCAACTGTAACTCGTTGGAGTAGAAGGCAGACGGCATGTGATAGCCGACCTGGATGGAGTTTTCATTGTTGATCTCGACGATGGCGACGGCAGGGTCCTCGGCATAGGTGTGGCCGGTGTAAGTGTTCCTGTGCCCGAGTAACTGCCGGGCGTACTCCTTTTGTAACTCGATCATCCGCTTGTCAAACATGGAGGTGGCCTTGGCGCCCTCGCCGAGCTGCGCGGCGTCGGCGACCTCGTCTGCTGCTTTGAAGGGTCGGCCGACGAGCAGGTTGATGTCGAGGTAGATGCCGCGCTTTTCAAGCTCGGCAAGCAAGAAGTCTTCGCGGTCGAGTGCCTCGGGGTCGAGGGCGCGGGTGTCCTTGCGACGGCTGTCGACCAGGCCGCGCGGGGTCGGCAGGTCGAGGAACTGGAGTCGCACGCAGTTGACGCCGAAGCGCGCCAGGGTAGAGGCCCAAAGCGGCGCGTCTTCCTTGGAGGGGATCTGGCGGGAGCCCTTGCTCCAGTCCGTGATGTTGACGCCCCACAGGCGCAGGCGCCGGCCGTCGGCGGTCGCCAGGTGACCGTCGCGGGCCTGAACGAAGCCGTGCTTGCCCGCCGGCGCGTCGAGCAGGAAGGAGACATCGACCGGCGAGGGTGCGGCAAACGCAGCGCGGTGGTCGAGCGTGAAGGGCACCATGCCACCATCGCTGTTACGAGTGGGCGGGGTGACCGGTGCCTGGCCCGAAGCGGGGAGGCAGCAGAGCAGGGCGAGCAGCAGGGTCAATGAGGGAGCAGGTGGATGCATGGGGTGCCTTTCGCAGCAGGGCGGGAGCGTGGGCCCGGGCTGGATCACTTCGCCGGAGCCTGGGCAGGGAGAGCGCCACTCCTCGCGGCCGGCTGGTCTGCTTGGTTCATCTGCCGGTAGAGCGCGGCGACGCGGTCGCGGGCCTGGGTGATGTCCTTGAAGAGCTTCATCTGCTGCTCGGCCTCGGGGTCGGGCTGCTGGTTGTGGTGCAGGGCGCGGTAGGCGAGGGCCAGGCGGTAGTGTGCCTGGGCGTTCATGGGGTCAAGCTCGATGGCTTGCGAGAGATGGGCGGCTGCCTGCTGGGGCTGGTTGGCGCGCATCTCGAGCTTGGCGAGGCCGGAGAGCGCCTGCACGCTGGTGGGCGCAAGGGAGAGGGCGCGGCGGTAGTGCGAGTCGGCGGATGCGTAGTTCTCGCGCAGAAAGTCGAGGTCGCCCAGTTCGCCTTCGATGGCGGCGTTGTCGCCGTTCGCGTCGAGGGCGGACTGGAGCTCTGCTGCCGCGGCGGCCTGGGCCCTGGGGTCGTTGGGCGTGGACTCGAGCAGCGCCTCGGCAAGCTCGAAGTGCATGCCGGGCAGGTGCGGGTCTGCCTTGAGCGCCGCCTGGTAGTGAGGGATGGCGTCTTCGAGGTTGCCTGCGTTGACCAGCCGCTCGGCGATGAGCTGCTGCATGCGCGCGCTGTCGGGCGCGAGCACGGCCAGCTTGTTGAGCGTGTCGTCGGCCATCTCCTGGTAGAGGCGCTGGGCGAGGAAGAGCGCCTCAGGGCTTTCCGGGTTCATGCGCACCAGCTCCTGGGCTACGGGGATGGCAGCCTCGGGCTCGCCGCCGGTGTAGAGCAGGTCTGCCAGTTCAAAGCCGACCTGCATGCGAAGCCGGGGCTCGGCGAGCGCGGCAAAGGAGGACTCGAGCAGGGCGCGGGCGCCGGGCTCGCCAAGGCGCCGGCCACAGATGCCGAGCAGACCCTGCGCCTTGGCCAGGTTGGGGTCGGACGCAAGCGCCTTGCGGAGAGATGGTTCAGCGCGCGCGCAGTCGCCGGCGAGGAAGCGAAGCACGCCGAGGTTGGCGTTGGCCTCAACGTTGGCAGGGTCGGCGGCGAGTACGGCCTCAAACTCGCGTGCGGCGTCCTCGCTGCGATTGGACTGGAGCGCGGCATAGGCGCTGGCCAGGTGCGTGCTTGTTGCGTCACCGCCCGGTGCCTGCGCGGCGGCCACCGGCGCGGACACGGAGAGGGCGCACAGGATGGAGCAGAGAAGGAGAGACCGCGGCATGTCTTTCAGCAATACACCTCGGCTTGTCTGGGACACAAACGGCATGCGCCGCGCCGCGGCCGGCCTCACCTGCACGCCGCGGCGCCGCGCAGGCGGCACTAGAAGGTATACCGTCCCCCCAGCTGCAACTGCCGCGCGCTGTTTGCGCCGCTGATGACGCCGCCGCCCGTGGCGCCGGTGCCCACGCCGCTGCTGGGCTGGTAGAAGTTGGGATGGTTGAGCGCGTTGAACGCGTCCGCCCTGACTTCAAAGTGCATTTGCTCGCGGATGGCGAAGGTCTTGCCGGCGCTCAGGTCGAGCTCGCGCCAGTTGGGCCCGCGCAGCGAGTTGCGCCGCTCGTCGCCGAGGGTGGCGAAGGCCGGGGTGACAAACGCGGTGGGGTCAAACCACTGCTGGATGGTCTGGTGCGCGACCTTGGGGCTATGGACCACGTTGGGCAGCCAGGCAAAGCCGCAGTAGCACTGGTTTGCTTCGGAGTTGCTGTTGTCCTGGCCGGAGATGGTGGGGGTGAAGGGGATGCCGGAGTGGACCTGGAAGACGCCTGTGGCGCGCCAGCCGCCAAAGGCCTCGTCGAGCAGCCCGTGCAGGTGGAAGGCGCGGCCTTCGCCGAGGGGTAGCTCGTAGGTGCCCCAGCCATTGAAGGTGTTGGTCGCGTCAAGCTGCGACAGGCCATAGTTGGCGGCGACGTTGTTGGCGTTCTGCCACACATCCACATCGAGGTTGTGGCCGTTGCTGGTACCGCTGTCCATGGTCTTGGACCAGGCGTAGTTGAAGC
>DASWUY010000118.1:0-7205 GCA_036401435.1 Acidobacteriaceae bacterium
AGCCGTGCCCGGGGTCGCCAGCAGAACCTTCTTGGCAGCCGGATCGAAGTGCGGGATGACCGCGAGCGCCGGCAGACCGACGATGGTCTCCGCATCATCGGAGGTCCGGATGGTGTCGTCGATCGTCTCCGCGAAGAGAGCGAGCAGGATGCCCAGCAGCAGGCCCGCTGCAAAGCCAATGGCAGCGTCGTTGCGCTTGATGGGGAAGACAGGGTAGGCCGGCAGCGTCGCCCGGTCGACGATGTCGATCGTGTTGGTGCTGAGCCCGGCGGTAATCCCGGCTTCCTTCAGGCGGGTCTGCAGGGCGTCATAGAGGTCAGACGCTGATTCCGCACCGTGGCGCAGAATCTGGTACTGGGCCGCGGAACGGTTCTGCTGGTACGCCTCCTGCTTCGCGCCCTCGAGCCGACCGCGCATCAGGTTTTCTGTGCTGAGTGCGGTTGTGTATTCAGTCTCAAAGCGGCGCGTCAGGTCTGTAATCTGGCCATCGATATCCCGCTGCACTTGCGCCAGCGAGTCCTTCACCTCGCGCACCCGCGGCCAGTCCGGCCCGTACTTCGATTGCAGCTGGTCCAGCTGCACAATCAGCGCTGCCTGCTGCTGACGTAGCAGCGAGAGCGTGGTCGAGGGCGCAACCGAGAGCAGCAGCTCCGGGTTGCGGGTAAGCGCCATGCGGTAGCGGGCTTCCTTGACGACGCGATCGGCCTGGGCCTCGGAGAGCTGCTGATTGGCAATCCGCAGGTTGTCGATGGTCAGGTCGTCCCCGCCCGAGTCTCCGCTTGTGCCGATCAGGTTGTTCTGCTGCTGGTACCGGGCCAGGTCCGCCTGGCTGGACTCCACCTGCTGCTTGAGTTGGGTAAGCTGCCTGGCCAGCCAGGTGGAGATGCGCGTTGTCCCCTCATACCGTACCCGGATCGTCCGGTCCATGTAACAGTCAACGATCGAATTCGCGACGTCAGCCGCAACCTTGGGGTCCTGGTTGCGGAAGCGCACCTCCACCAGTTCCGTGCCGGTACTGAGCAGTATCTTGGTCGAACCCTTGAAGGTGGCAAGCAGCCCCTCGCGCTGCCCGGCAGACAGGGTGCCCGTATAAGGGTGCAACTTGAACATCTGGTTGAAGGGCGCCTTGTGATACAGGTCGAGCGCGTTGATTACGTCCATTGAGACCGAGTCGCTCTGCATGATCTTGATCTCGGTCGCGACCCGGACCAGCCCCGCTTCCAGTCCCCCACCCTGCTGCTGCACCAGGTCGGTAATGCCGATGTTGTTGGTCTTGTCTTCGTTCACGTCGATCAAGGCCATCGCTTCGTACTGGGGAATGGTGGTCAGGATGTAAACAGCGGCCAGCGCCAGGCCGATGACGATGCCTGCAAGGATGATCCACTTGCGCTTCATCAGGACCTTGCGGATATCGCTCGGCGTGATGACCACGGGCGGCTCGGCCGGCGGTGCTGTCGCGCCTCCGTGCTGCTGCCGTTGCTGGTTCACTGCTGCCGCTTCCATCGTAGGTGCTCCTTCGTCATGGTGCATGCGCCGAGTGTCCTGCGGGCGCGTCAGGCAATCCTCGTCAGAGGGCAGGAGCCGAGACCGGGCCTTGCAGTCCAGGCGGCTGAGCCTGGAAGGCCAAGTGCGACCGCGGTGTGAGGTTTAAGGAGAAGGCCGCAGGGCATCGGCGAACAAGGGCGCCTTTTGCCCAGCTCAGCGTTGGCAGCAGGTCTTTGCCGGTCATACCGTCTGGCACCAGGTCCGGGCACACGGAGGAGGCCGAAGAAGTTCCCGAGCCAGCGTCCCGGTCACCGATCAGGCCAGCAGACTCCTGCGTGCTCCTGCATCCTCTCGGCCGCGGACGAACCGGGCTGCGGAAGCCCAGCGGCACAGGGTGCTCAGAGATCACGGGAGTCTACCGCCTTTCAGAATAATCCTAGACAAATGGCCCCGGAGCACTGCCGCGCAGTGAGGATGGAGAAGTACGGGATTGACTCGCTCACCTGCCATAGGTGAGCTATCGGCGCCGGCGGTCAAAACTCTACCGGCTCACGCAACGGATCGCGCTCAGCAGCGGCTAGAATCCCCATTGACGCGTATCTTCCACTTGACCCGAGTGTAGCCAAGTTGCCGCAAACGGGTCAACCGGACGGAGTGGCTTCGCCCCCACTTCGGTAACCCGGCCATGCAGAAATGCCGCGCATGCGATAGACCGTCGCGCCTCCTCGCACCGCCTCAGGCCGACCGCGCTCCGCCCACTTCCTCCTCCCCCACAGAGGAGAAGAACTGGTGCCGGTTGCCGCCCGCCTGCTTCGCCTTGTACATCGCCACATCCGACATGCGCCACAGATCGGCCGCCTCCCGCGCATCGTCGGGATAGATCGCGATCCCTATGCTTGCACTCAGTTGGATGCGCCTGCCGTCGACCACATGCGGCGCGCTTAGCGCAAAGAGCAGGTCTTCGGCCACCCGCGCCGCATCAGCGCGGCTCTTCATCTCGTCCAGGATCACCATGAACTCTTCGCCGCCGGTGCGCGCCGCCGTATCCACCGTACGCAGCCTCTGCCGCAGCCGCGAAGCAATCTCCTTCAGGCAGCTATCCCCTGTATCGTGACCAAAGGTGTCGTTGATCTGCTTGAAGCGGTCCACGTCCATGCACAGGATGCCGGCCTTTGAACCATGGCGCGCCGCCGCTGCCAGCGCCACCTGCATCCGGTCCTGCAGCAGCAGTCGGTTGGGCAGCCCGGTCAGCGGGTCGTGGTTGGCCTGGTGGATCAACTGCTCGTGCAGCCGGATGCGCTCGGTCACGTCCTGTGCGAGCAGCAGCCTGGCTTCCCGCCCTTCAAAATGCACGCTCTGCACCGAGGTCTCGACCAGCTTCTCGGTACCGTCCCGCTTCTTCAGCCGCCAGGGTCCGTCGGTACGCCGCCCATTGTCCGCTGACCAGTTCCTCGACGCCTGCGAAGCTGTGTCCATCCCCGTAAGCAGCTCCTCCATGGTCATCGCCAGAAACTCATCGCGCGTGTAGCCGTAGTCGCCCAAGGCCGCCGCGTTCACCTCCAGAACGTTGAGGCCCGACCGCGCAAAGATCCACATGGGCAAGGGATTGTCCTCAAACAGCATCTGGTACTGCGCCCGCTGCCGGCTGGACAGGCGCACCTCCTCTTCAAGCAGCGTCACAATCATCCCGAAGGCCACAAAGTACTTCGGCACGTTCCATAACTCGGGATTGATCTGGACGCCCGGCCAGTGCGCATCCATGGCCAGCGACAGGGGGAAGACGGCGGCCCAGCACAGCAGGCCCAGCGTAGTCGTAACCACACCTGCCGATCCCTGCTCATGATCCTCCCAGAAGAGCAGCGCGTGCATGCTGAAGAACTCCATCAGGATGAGCAGCACGCCGACCTCGGGCCGGCCACGGATAATCTCGTAGAGAATCCAGTGCGAGCAGATCGTAACTACGGCCGTGCCAGGTACGGTAACCACTAACCGGCCCCGGTAGAAGTACCAAAGCAGCACCAGCGCCAGCCCGTGTCCAAGCAGCTCCAGCACCACGTAGATGACCGGTGCGGCGATGTGGAACGAGGCCAGCCAGACAAAGGTAAGTGAAGGAATGCTGAGGCCGAGCGCCACCTGCAGGCGTCGCGTCGAGGTGGCCAGCACCGAGGCGGAAAGCAGGAAGCTGATGCCGCACAACATCAGCGCCGAGACCGCGACCGCGGTCGCCATGTTGGCCAGCGGCAGCAGCGTAGGCTGCCATAGCAGGGCGCCGAAGTGCGCCAGCACAAACAGCCAGCCGACTATCCAGAGCCGCAAACGAGGCGAGGAACGCAGGTGATAGATCGACGCGAAGAGCGTGACCAGCACGGCGATGATGGTGATGTTCAGGATCAGCGTCTGCGTCATTCAGCCTGTGCTGCCGTATTCATTCGGTAGCCGCACGCCGGGGGAGAGCGCCGCCGTTTCTAGTCTCCGGGGGATCGAGACCGGCCCATCCTTGCAGAAGTACGTCTGGTGGGCGGTGAGGGATTCGAACCCCCGACATCCTGCTTGTAAGGCAGGCGCTCTAACCAGCTGAGCTAACCGCCCGGGCTTGCATGAAACTCGTCACCGGCTCCGCGCCGGATTGAATCCCGGTCACGGCATGCTGTCATGTTAGCAGCAAAGCAACCGTCCCGAGAGGCTGCCGGCCGCGCCTGGGGCCACCGGGCAGCCTCTCCTTCGTCGCTGTCATTGCTACACTCGGCACAGCATGACCGGGCTTATTGTGAATGCGGATGACTTCGGTTACACCACAGGCATCAACAAGGCAGTAACCGAGTTGTATGCCGCCCGGGCGCTCACCTCCACCACCCTCATGGCCGGCGGTGGCGCCGTCGAGGATGCCCTGCAGCGCCTGAGCTTGCCCCGCCCGGAGCACAGCGGCGCACACCCCGCGCTTGGAGTGGGCTGCCACATCGTGCTCGTCGATGGAACGCCCCTCTCGCCGCCCGAAGAGATCCGCTCGCTGCTCGCAGACAGCCCCCAAGCGGCTGCCGCAGCCCCACGCTTTCGCTCCAGCCTCGCCGCATTTGTCACCGACCTGGTACGCGGACGCATCCTTGAGGCGCACATCGAGCAGGAGGCCATGGCGCAGATTCGCTCAATCCAGAGGCGCGGCCTGCGGCTCACCCACCTCGACACGCACAAGCACACCCACCTCTTTCCCCGAGTGCTGCGCCCCTTGCTGCGAGCCGCCCTGCAGTGTGGCATCCGCGCAGTGCGCAATCCCTTCGAGCCCGCGTGGAGCGTCCAGGCGACGGTCCGCGCAGCGGCGCACACCCCCCTGCTACGCCGCGCCCAGGTGCGTGCGCTGTCGCGGCTGCAGCCTGCCTTCCTGCGGCTGGTCGCCGAGGCCGGCGTGGCCACCACGGCTGGCACCCTCGGCGTGCTCGCGACCGGCACGCTCGATGCGGTCACGCTCCAGGCGTTACTCGTCGCCGCGCAGGCAGCAAGCGCGCCCGGCGCCGTGTGGGAGCTGGTCTGCCATCCCGGTTACCACGATCAAGCGCTGGAAGCCCAGCCCACCCGGCTGCAGGCCACCCGCGAGGTAGAGCGCCAGGCCCTCGCAGCCGCAGGTCGCGACGGCTTAGAGCTCCTCCACTTCGGCGACCTCGCGCGCCCCGGGCTCTAGGCAGCCGGCCATACCGGACCGCGTACCCCGGCCCACGGTATAGTTTTGAGGGTTGCTTCAAACACAGGAGGGTGCAATGCGCAAGCTCGGCATTTGGAGTGTGGGGGCGCTGCTGTCGCTGGCGGCCGCAGGGGCGCAGCAGGGAGCGCACGCACCGGACCCGACCCCTGCGAAGACGCTTGACAGGCATCCGGATAAGGCATGGATTAGCGTCAGCGACGGTTACACGCACCAGTTGCTTGAAGTCGAGCTCAGGCACTCCCCCGAGGGCGGCTCCGCGCAGGGCCTCGCCCAGTTCGACCCCATGGTGCTGCACCCCACGCTGGCCGACCAGAAGGCTGAGCGGCAGGAGCTCGAAGCCGTGCTGAGCCGCATCCGCGCCGCTTCGGCCAACGAGAAGGACAAGAACATTCGCGAAGACGTGGCCATCCTCCAGAAAGCCTTCGAGCTGCAGTTTCGCAGTGAGGACTACGAGGAGAAACACGACGTCCCGTTCATCAATGCCAGCAAGGCCGTCTTCGGCGGCTTGCAGACGCTGCTCGACGATCAGGTACAGCCCGAGCGGCGCCCATCTGCCGTCATACGGCTGCGCAAGTACGCAGGGGTTGAGCCAGGCTACCAGCCGCTCACAGAACTCCTAAAGCAGCGCGCCGTCGAACAGATGGCCAAGCCCGACATGCTCTACCCCTCGCGCGCCGAGATCGAGACAGAGCTGGGCCGGAACCAGAGCTACATCGATGGCATGGCAGCGCTCTTCGCCAAGTACCACCTGCAAGGGTGGGAGCAGCCCTTCGCGCAGTTGAAGACGCAGCTCGCCGACTACGATGCGTGGCTCCGCGTGACGATCCTGCCCCACGCGCGCACCGACTTCCGCCTGCCTCCGCAGGAGTATGCGCTCTCGCTTGAGGGCTTTGGCGTCGACCTGCCGCCGGCCGAGCTCGCCGCCATGGCGCATGCCGCCTTTGCCGACTACCAGGCCGAGATGGCGCCCTTAGCCGCGCAGATTGCCAAGCAGCACGGCTGGCCCTCGAGCGACTATCGCGATGTCATCCGCGAGCTGAAGAAGACGCAGATTGCCGGCGACGCCGTGCTTCCCTTCTACCAGGCACGCCTCAAGGCGATCGAAGAGATCATTGTGAAGCAGCAGCTGGTGACCCTGCCGGATCGCCCGGCGATCATCCGCATGGCCACCCCTGCCGAGACGGCGCAGCAGCCCGCGCCGCACATGAAGCCTCCGCCGTTCCTGCATAACACCGGGCAGCGTGGCGAGTTCGTGCTGCCCACCGCCATCCCCGCTGCCAAGGGCGCAGCAGAGGACAAGTACGACGACTTCGGCTTTGACGCCGTAGCCTGGACCCTGACCGCACACGAGGCTCGCCCCGGCCACGAGCTCCAGTTCGACTCCATGGTGGAGCATGGAGTCAGCTTGGCCCGAGCGCTGTATGCCTTCAACTCAACCAACGTGGAAGGCTGGGGCCTCTACTCCGAGTATCTGGTCAAGCCCTACATGCCCGCCGAGGGCCAGCTCCTCTCACTCGACCTGAGACTGCTGCGAGCGGCCCGCGCCTTCACCGACCCGGAGCTGCAGAGCGGCAAGATGTCAGAGGCCGATGCCTTCCGCGTCCTCGAGAAGGACGTCGTGCTTAGCCACGCCTTCGCCAAGGAAGAAGTGGAGCGCTTTACCTATCGCATGCCCGGCCAAGCCAACAGCTACTTCTACGGCTACACCAGACTGCTGGCCCTGCGCAAGGATACCGAGGCAGCGCTGGGCGCAAAGTTCAACGCACTCCGCTTCCACGACTTCATCCTCGCCCAGGGACTGCTGCCGCCCGACCTGATGCGCCAGACCGTGATGGAGGAGTTTGTTCCCAGCCAGCGGTAATCCGGGTTTGCGTCGCATCACAGGGCAGCGCCCATCTTTCGGAATCGGCCACCACCCGCGCTGCGTCCAAGCACGCATGTCCAAGCCGCTGCCGCGATGAAGATAGGCATTACCTGCTACACCACCTACGGGGGCTCGGGCGTCGTCGCCACCGAGCTGGGTATT
>DASWUY010000119.1:0-5756 GCA_036401435.1 Acidobacteriaceae bacterium
AAGGGCGGCGCGACCGGTGAGCCGGCCACTGCCCTGGTAGGTGTCCTTGCCGTGGTCGGCAGGGGGAGTGAGCTGTTCTTCATCGCCTGGAGCGGGCTGGCTCTCCTTCTGTGCGGGGAAGGGTGGCTGGGCGAAACGTTCGCGAGGGTCCTGCAGTACCGTGGGGGAGTTGCTCATGGTTTCGGTCCTTTCGTTGTTCTTTGAGAGCCTTGGCTGGGGTTTCTTGATCCGGGTCCCGGGTGGAGCACCGTGCAGCAGCGGGGTGTGCCTGGGCAACTTCCGGACTGATACTGGGATGCAAGAAAGTGTGCGCGCCGAGGTGGCTGCAGGGGCGAGGAAGCAGGATCGCACAGGGCTCCGCAGGCGGCCGATGGGTGCGGGGCAAGCGAAGGCCCTGCCACGGTCGGCTATGATGAGCGAGGTCGCCGCCGCACGATTGCGAGGCAGTGCAAGGCTCATGTTGCGATTCTCTCGACTGTTTGCAGCCCTCTTCTTTGCGTGCCTCCTGAGTGGCATCGCGGCCGCGAAGGCGAATCCTGCATGGACCACTCCCCTGCCACCCTTTCAGATTGCAGATCACCTCTACTATGTAGGCAGCCGGGATCTGGCCGCGTATCTCGTCACGACCCCGGCAGGCAATATCCTGATCAACGCGAACCTTGCGACGTCGCCACCGCAGATCCGCGCCAGCGTGGAAAGGCTCGGCCTCCGGTGGATGGATACCAAGATCCTGCTGAACGGGCAGGCTCACTTTGACCACATGGCCGGCGCTGCAGAGGTGCTGCGCGAGACGCATGCACAGGACATGGTGATGGAGGGGGACAGCGACGCGGTCCGCAGCGGCGGGCGCAACGACTTCGCGTTTGGGATGAGCGGGATGCAAGCCTACGCTCCGGCCCGAGTGGACAGGGTGCTCCACGACGGGGACACCGTGACGCTGGGGGGCACGACGCTGACCGCGCATAAGACTGCCGGCCATAGCCGCGGCTGTACTACCTGGACGCTTCGTACGCACATGCATGGAGACCCGCCTGCTACCTTGCGCGAGGTCGTCATTGTCGGCGGGCTCTGGCCGCTGTCGCAATATCAGCTTGTCGACGCGCCTGGGCACAAGGCATCGTATCCGGGCATCGAGAAGGAGTTCCAGCAGACCTTTGACAAGCTGCGCGCTCTCCCTTGTGACATCTTTCTTGGCTCACATGGCGTGTACTTCGATCTGCTTCCGAAACTGGCTCGCATGCCGGCCGAAGGAGAGGCGGTGTTTCTCGATCGCAAGGGCTACCTGCAAACGGTGAATGACGCACAGGCGGGGTTCGGCGCCATGGTTGCCCGCCAGTCCGGACGAACGATGAAGGCGCCCTGAAGGCGCCGGGCCCAGGGTTGACGCGGGTCAAGGCCCGCCGCGGTAGCCACCGGCGAGGATGCCTTCTGCATCCGGCGGGCACCGGGCCGTAACCCTGCTGCGTACCCTTGGACGCACCCTCCCCGTGGTATCTTGAAGGCGTCAGGTGAGCCTTCGATCGGGTTCTGTTTTAGGCCGGCAGCGTGCCGTACGAGCGGGCACTTTCGCAGGCAAGCAGGCTCCCTGCAGCCGGGAGGAACGTCGGACCCGGGACCACTTCAACACCATGAGTCGAGAAAAGCCTATGCCGCTTCGAAGAGCAAGCCTCGGTCTGGATGCGCGTGCCGCGGTCTCTGGCCTTCTCTGCCTGAGCCTGGCTACCAGCAGCTTTGCACAACAGGCGCGACCGAAGGAGACTGCCGGCTCCGCCGCGGGGGGCACCATGACGCTGCGGACCACGGTGCGGCGGGTGGTGCTCGACGTGGTTGTGTCGGATGCCCAGGGCAAGCCGGTGCCCGGCCTGCAGCTCTCTGACTTCTCCATCAAGGAGGATGGCAAGCCTCAGCACCCGCTCTCCTTTGATGTCCATGGGTTCGACGAGAAGATGGACTACACGCCCGCTCCGCTTCCCGCCGAGCCGGCCAACACCTTTATCAATCTGCCGGCAACGCCGGAGAGCGGGCCCCTCTACGTACTGCTCTACGACCTGGTGAATACGGAGCTGGCCGACCAGATCTTCGCCCGGCAGCAGCTGGTCAAGTTCATCCACGAGAAGCCTGCAGGCGCCCGTTATGCGATCTTCGTCTTCTCCGACGGCCTGCACCTGGTGCAGGGCTTCACGTCGGATCAGCAGCAGCTTTTTGCCGCCATCGATCCGAAGAGGTCGCGCAGCCATGTGCCTATGATTTTTCTGATGGGCAACAACTTTGGCCAGGGCGACCCGAAGACCATGCAGGAGGTCTTCAGTACGCTGGGGCGGTATCTTGATGGACTGCCAGGGCGCAAGAACATCATCTGGCTCTCGGGCGCGTTCCCGCTTTCGCTCTTCGCCAGCCCTGAAGAGGTCGAGAGCTACCAGGACAAGACCAGGCAGATGCTGGACCTGCTTGCCCGCGACCAGATCTCGGTCTATCCCGTCTCGGCGCGCGGGGTGATCGATCACATGGAGAATGCGCCTTCGCAGGCGACCTCGGCGTCTGGCGGAGGTGTGACGACTGACTCGCGCGATGCCCGCAACACGGCCAGCTCAGGGCTGGGCAGCGGGCCCGGCAGTCCGGCCGCCGCGGCCTCGGCCTCGACCGGTGCCGGCTACTCAACCATCTTTGCGAACCAGATGGCCATGGACGAGGTGGCGAGTGTTACGGGCGGTCGAGCGTTCTACGGGAGGAACGACGTGCACGTGGCGCTTGCCGAGGCGACCGAAAGCGGTTCGAGCTTCTACACGCTCAGCTACGCGCCCACAAACACCAATTACAACGGCAAGCTGCGCAGTATCAATGTGCAACTGGCCAAGCGGGGCTACACGCTGTCCTACCGGAGGGCCTACTACGGCACAGACCCAAATGCCCCGGCCACGCACTCGGAGAGCATTGCCGTAGCGGGAGTAGAGCAGCCCGAGGCTCGCCGGCCAGGCGACTCGCTGGCGGCCATGATGGAGCACGGTGCGCCGACCGCGCATGACCTTGTCTTTGCCACGCACCTGCATGCGCTGAACAGCCCCGCCCTGGGTACGCCCGAGCAGATGGACAGGCTGTCGCGGCAGCAGGCTCTTACCGGCGGGCGCAAGCGGAGTGCCCCCAAACCGCTGGCCCCGGTCAAGCTGCAGACCTTTGCGGTGGATTACGCCGTGATCGCGCGCCAGTTCGCCGTGCCGGGTCTGGCTGCGCCGCCCAGCATCGAGATCGCGGTGGCCGCCTACGATGCGGATGGCCGCATCCTGAACGCCGTGGTCAACAAGACGGTGGAAGACGCAGGGGCCACAGCGACAGACCCGGCAACGCAGAAGAAGCTTTACAAGCTGGAGCAGCGGATCGATGTGCCGGTGGATGCCGTCTCACTCCGGGTGGCTATGCGCGACATGCGCACCGACAGGATAGGTGCGCTCGAAGTACCGCTGCCGCTTGCCCCTGAGACCCAGGCCGCGGCTGCGCCACCGAACGTCCCCGCGCAGCCCTAGCGGCTTTACGACTGTTGCTGGGAGTACAACCGGGGCAAGTGCGGAGATTGCCTAACGGCCGGGGCGGAACAAACCGGGAGCGGGCGGGTGAGATGAGAACTTTTCCTACGATCTACAAGCGTTCGTTGAGTCTGGTTGCCATCGCTGCCAGCCTTTGCCTTTCCCTTCCAGCTCCAGCCCAGCAGGGCGCGCCGCAGGAGAAGCCGGGCTCGTCGCCGGACGCGGGCATGACCCTAAGAACGACAGTCCGCCGGGTGGTCCTTGATGTCATCGTCACCGACGCCCAGGGCAGACCGGTACCAGGGCTGAAGCTCTCCGACTTCTCCATTGCCGAGGATGGCCGGCGGCAGCAGCCGCTCTCCTTTGACGTGCACGGCTTTGACGACACGATGGAGTACACCCCGCCGAAGCTGCCGGAGCAGCCCCCGAACACGTTTGTGAACCTGCCCTCCACCCCTGAGCGCGGTCCCCTCTACGTGCTGCTCTACGACCTCGTGAACACGGAGCCGACGGATCAGATCTTTGTCCGCAAGCAGCTGGTGAAGTTTATCGAGGAGAAGCCGGCGGGCGCCCGTTTTGCGATCTTCGTCTTCTCAGACGGGCTGCACCTGGTGCAGGGCTTTACCTCGGACCAGAAGCAGCTCTTTGCGGCCGTCGATCCGTCACGCTCGCGGCCGCATGTGCCCATGTTGTTCACCATGGGTGTAAACAACGGCAAGGGCGACGCGAAGACGATGCAGGACGTATTTACGACGCTGGGCCGCTACCTTGAGGGGCTGCCGGGCCGCAAGAATGTTGTGTGGCTGTCGGGCGACTTCCCCCTTTCCCTCTTCGCCAGCAACGATGAGATGGCAAGCTACCAGGCCAAAACAAGGCAGATGCTCGACCTGCTGGCGCGGGACCAGATCTCGATCTATCCCGTCTCTTCGCGCGGGGTCGTCGATCACGGAGAGAATGCCCTGCCGCAGGCCACCTCAGCAAGCGGAGGCACACAGGCCGACACCCGACAATCCATTGCCGAGGGGCAGGCCGCCGCGGGCGCAGGGTCCACGTCCAGCAACGCGAACAACAGCGCCGGAGCCGGAGCGCCCGCTGCGCCCCTGGGCGGCGGGGCCGGTTACTCGCTGATAATGGCCGGGCAGATGACAGCAGACGAGGTGGCTCGGGTCACCGGTGGCCGCGCCTTCTACAGCACCAACAATGTGCAGAGCGCGTTGAACCGTGCCACGAACGACGGCCTGAGCTATTACACCCTCAGCTATGCGCCTACCAATCTGAACTTTAATGGCAAGCCCCGGCTCATCAACGTGCAGCTGGCCGAGCGCAGCTATACTCTCTCCTATCGCCGGGCTTATTACGGGGTCGACTCTCCGGCCCCGGGGGTGATTTCAGGAGCCGTTTCAGGGCCGGAGAGCGCGGGTGCCGCTGGGGCTGACCAGGCGGGTGCCCGGCAGGTGGACGATCTGCTTTCCGCTGCCCTGCAGCATGGCGCTCCCATGGCGCACCAGATCGTCTTTGCCAGTCACCTGCATGCGCTAAACGCGCCGACCATGGGCACTCGTGCGCAGATGGCAGCCCTGCTGGGACAGGCGGCTGCGCTGCCTATCGGCAGACATGCCGCGCGACCCCTTCCGCCGGTCAAGCTGCAGACCATTGCCATCGACTATGCGGTGATTGCGCGGCAGTTCGCGATCTCCGGGCTGAACACGCCTCCTACGATCGAGGTAGCCGCGGCAGCCTACGATGCGGATGGCAACCTGTTGAGCGCAGTGGCTAACAAGACGGTTGAGGGCGATGCCCCCACCTCGACGGACCCCGCCAAGAAGCTGTACCGGATCGGCCAGCGGATCGAGGTGCCGGCAGGCGCGGTCACGCTGCGCCTGGCTATGCGCGACATGCGGACGGATCGCATTGGCGCGCTCGAAGTCTCCATGCCCCTGGCGCCCGAGCCGCAGACCACGGCCGCCTCATCCACCGACGGTCGCCCGCGGTAGCAGGCGGTCCCACCAGGCGCATGGTGGCTGTGCTATGGTGAACCCGGGCCCCGGGTGAGAGTGCGGCCGCAGTCTGGATGGTCCCGCCAGCACGCATGCCGGCCAGCCAGGAGGCCTTGCGCCATGAAGATGCATCCTTCGCTTCTCCTACGTCTTCTGCCCTGCGCACTGGGCCTGAGTTTGGCGGCTCCCCTGCCGGCGCAGCAGACACCGCCGGTCCGCTCCCCCGCAGAGCCGTCGCCCG
>DASWUY010000120.1:0-2169 GCA_036401435.1 Acidobacteriaceae bacterium
TTGCGCAGCGCGAGGCCCCACGCCTTGTTGATGCGGCCTCCGAAGGGCGCGTGGAGGATGAGTTGCATCCCTCCGCCCTCGTCGAAGAAGCGCTCGGCGATGATGGTGTTGAGCGAGGGCACGGCGCCGAGGACGGCGCGACCGGCGACGATGTAGGCGATCATCTGCTCCGCGGCTGAGTCGTCGACGCCGCACTCGTTCTTGATATATGTAACCGTGGCTGCTACGTTTTCGTCGGTCTGACTGATGTAGCCGGGCAGGAGGTCTTTGGTGCGGGCGTCGATTTCTTCGCGGAGGTCGGAGACGTAGCGGGAGAGCTCCATGGTGCGCTGCGGCGCTTCGCCGCGCCAGAAGGGGACGTTGGGCGGCTGGCCGTCGGCGTCTTCGACGAGGACGCGGCCCGCACTCTCGACGCGTTGAATGCGCCAGCTGGTGTTGCCGAGCAGGATCACGTCGCCGGGAGAGGAGTCGATGGCGAAATCTTCATCGAGGGTGGCGATTTGGATGCCCTCGGGCTGCAGGATGACCGCGAAGGCCGCCGTGTCGGGGATGGTGCCACCATTGCAGACCGCGATCATGCGGGAGCCGCGCCGGGCCTGGATGCGGCCGTGGACGCGGTCGCGGAGCAGGTAGGCTCCGTAGCGCCAGCGGCTGGCCTCGATGCCGTCGGTGAGCAGGCAAATTACTTCTTCGAATTCGTCGCGAGTGAGTGATTGGTAGGGGTGGGCGCGGCGGATGACTTCGAAGAGGGCGTCCTCTTCCCACGGCTCGGCGGCGCAGGCAGCGATGATCTGCTGCATGAGGACGTCAAGGGGCTTGTCGGGAATTTCGAGACGGTCGAGCTCGCCGGAGCGCATGGCGCGGATGAGGGCGGCTGACTCGAAGAGGTCGTCGCGGGTGGTGACAAAGAGGCGGCCCTTGGGAATCGCGCCGCGCCAGTGCCCTGCTCTGCCGACGCGTTGCATGGCGGCGGCGATGGCGCGGGGAGAGTTGATCTGGCAGACGAGATCGATGGCACCGATGTCGATGCCTAGCTCGAGGGAGGCAGTGGCGACGAGGAGTTTGATCTCTCCGGCTTTAAGTTTTTGTTCGGCCGCGAGGCGCAGCTGGCGGGAGAGGCTGCCGTGATGGGAGGCTACATTTTCCGCGCCGATGCGCTCGGCGAGGCAGAAGGCTAGGCGTTCGGCCATGAAGCGCGTGTTGACGAAGACCAGGGTGGAGCGGTGTTGCAGGGCGAGTTCGGCGAGGCGGTCGAAGATCGAGGTCCAGATGGAGGTGGTGGCGACGGAGCCTAGCGCCTCGGGGGGCATTTCGATGGCCAGGTCCATCTGGCGGCGCTGGCCTACCTGGACGATTTTTACTTCGTGGCCTCGGGTGCCGCCGAGGAATTTTGCTACGAGTTCGATGGGATTTTGGGTGGCGGAGAGGCCGATGCGGAGGGGCGCTTCGCTGTGGCCGATGATGGACTCGCCGGGCATAAGGCGATTTTCGCCGCGGACGAGCGCGTCGAGCCTTTCGAGGGTGAGCGCGAGGTGGGAGCCGCGCTTGTCGTCGGCTACGGCGTGGATTTCGTCGACAATCACGGTTTCGACTCGGCGCAGATTGGCGCGGCTCTTTTCCGAGGTGAGCAGAATGTATAGAGATTCAGGGGTGGTGACCAGGATGTGGGGCGGGCGCTGGAGCATGCGGCGGCGCTCGGCGGGGAGTGTGTCGCCGGTGCGGACGGCGGTTCGGATCTCCGGGCAGAGGTAGCCTCGTTCGAGGGCGAGTTGCTGGATCTCGCGAAGGGGGCCGTCGAGGTTTTTCTGGATGTCGTTGCTGAGGGCCTTGAGCGGGGAGACGTAGACGATTTCGGTGATGGGTTCGAGGCTGCCTTCGATGGCTTTGCGGAGAAGGCGGTCGATGCAGATGAGAAAGGCGGCGAGGGTCTTGCCTGAGCCGGTGGGCGCGGAGATTAGTGTAGGGCGGCGGTCAAGGATGCTTGGCCAGACTTGTTCCTGGGGTTCGGTAGGGGTTCCGAAGCGAGCGATGAACCACTCGCTGACCACGGGATGTGCCCATGCTAGGGGGTCCGGCGCAGGTGCTAACTCGGGCGGCGCGACGGGCCATGGGAGTGGAGCAAGCATGGCGCTATTCTAGCGCGCTTTTCGTCGGATGTTCGCCTCCGTG
>DASWUY010000121.1:0-1859 GCA_036401435.1 Acidobacteriaceae bacterium
AGCGGGGCTGGTGAGCGGGATGGTGCTGCTGGGGCTGTGGTTTCGGCGCAAGCTGCGGGCCTGAGGTTCTGGCTGCCGCAGGATGGAAGAGGGAAAGGGAGCGCTGCTGAAGATGGTCACGATTTCGCTGGAAGAGATTGCAGGGGCGGGGCCGGAGCAGGCGGTAGCCTGGTGCACGGAGCTGGAGCGGGGAGAGATTCTCTACTTTCCCCAGACGCCGGTGGCGCTGCCGGCGGAGGAGCTCTCGTTCCTGCTGGGCCAGCAGCAGAAGGACAGCTCGCTGCACAAGAATATCGCCTACAAGCCTTTGGCGCGGGCGGGCCGCGGGGCGCTGAGCGGGCTGGACACGAGGACGGCGGAGGCAGCGGAGGTAGCGCGCCTGGCCAGGATCATGCGCGGATACTCGGGCGCGGTGACGGCGTTCTTGACGTCCTTCCTGACGCCCTATGCGGGGAGGTGGCGGCTGGACTATGCGAGCTTTCGTCCGCAGGAGGAGCAGAGCCGGGACCTGCCGACGCGCAAGCGCAACGACCTGCTGCACACGGATGCCTTTCCTACGCGGCCTACGCATGGGGCACGCATTCTTCGTTTCTTCAACAATATTCACCCGGAGCGGACGCGTGACTGGGTGGTGGGAGAGCCGTTTGCGAGGCTGGTGGCGCGGTTTGCGCCGGGGGAGATTGCGCCGCGGCCAGACTCGCCTGCGGCGGCGGTCTTGAAGTCGGTGGGCCGGTCGGTAGGGCTGGGGGCGGCGCTGCCGGCGGTGAAGCGGACGCCGTATGACGACTTCATGATGCGGTTTCACAACTTCCTGAAGGAGAATGCGCGCTTCCAGGCGGAGACGGAGAGGACGCCGGTGTGTTTTCCTGCGGGGTCAAGCTGGATGGTCTACACGGACACGGTGCCGCACGCGGTGTTGGCGGGGCAGTATGCGCTGGAGCAGACGCTGCTGGTGGATGCGGAGGCGATGGTCGCGCCGGAGCATGCGCCGCTGCGGGTGCTGGAGGCGATGGCGGGGCAGAGGCTGGTGTAGGGGGCTCTGAGCGTCACGGTGCTGTTGTGCGTGCAATGTGCTTTTTTGGGTGCGGCACGATTCTTAGGACGACTCCTAAGCGCTCCACACCTGCACACGAAGCCGGATACGCAACTGCGACAGCTCGCCCAGGAAAAGCGGGTCGAGGCTAAGGTCGAATAGCTTTCCTTGGTCGAACGGCACCTTCGAATTCAGCACCACTTCGACAGTTCCTTCCTCTTCAACGAACCTGTGCAAAAAAGAGTGGTGCTCCGAAGCGAAGAGTAGAAGTGCCCTGAGCGTTGATCGAACTCGACGTTCCCATCTCCTTTCTGGAAGTGACAGAGCCAGGAAGTTGATTGGTGTGGAATGCCGGGCAGGGGCTTGGCGTGGCGGGACGAAAGGCCATGAGGCCGCGGATGCCGGGCGGACCCTGTTCGAGTTCGATGTGGGGCATGGGGCTTGTCCCTCCTGGGAAGCGGGGCGGTGGCGAGTGGGTGTGCCCGGTGATGGTAGCGGGAGGGCGGGCTGGCAGCACCCACCTGGTGGTGGAGATGGGTGTCCACCATGCGGCCGTTTATCAGCTCGGAGTCGCGGGTCAGGTGCCGCAGAAGGTCTGGGTGACGCACTGGTTGGGCAGGGCGGGGAGGGTGAAGCGTTCGAGGCCGGGGCGGTCGTGCCAGGGGTGGGTGACGACGTCGAGGAGCTCCTCAAAGGGCTGGAAGTCCTGGTGGCGGATGGCGGCCTGGAGGGCGGCTTCGACAAGGTGGTTGCGGGGGATGTAGGCGGGGTTGGCGAGGCGCATGGAGGCGGCGCGCTGCTGGGAGGAGGCGGGCTCATGCTGGAG
>DASWUY010000122.1:0-9684 GCA_036401435.1 Acidobacteriaceae bacterium
TACGATTTCACCAAGGCGGATGGACAGGATTACTTTCTCATCTTTGAGAAGGATTGAGGCTGCGAGCGCCGCTGCCAGGTCTCTGCATGCGCCGCTCAGCGTTCCTTCCCCGCGTTATACGAGTGCATTCCGCGCAATCACATCGCGATAGAACTCGGACGATAACTTCGGCGTGCGCTTTTGCGTCTTGAAATCCACATAGGTGATCCCAAAGCGTTTCTCATAGCCATCGGCCCACTCAAAGTTGTCCAGCAGACTCCACAGGAAGTAGCCCCGCACCGGCACTCCTTCAGACACAGCCCGCTGCAGCTGTGTCAAGTAGTTGCGCAGAAACATGACCCGGTCCGAGTCGTAGATTTGCCCATCCTGCGCCGGCATGTCATTCGAGGAGCAGCCATTCTCCGTGATGTAGATCTCCTGGATGCCCCACACCGCGTGCGCCAGCTTTGGAACCCAGTAGAGAGCCTCAGGGCCGACCGTCAACCAGGGCGAAGCCATCTTCGGAAAGGAGGATGGGTCCGGTACTTTCACATACCCGAGCCCGTTCTCGGCCGCACGAACGTAGGTCGGCTGGTAGATGTTCAGTCCTACGAAGTCCATCGGTGAGGCGACGATCTTCATCTCCTCAGGCGTGAACCTGGGTGCGGCCGGACCCAGCCGCGCCAGGTAGGCGTCTGTATACCGGCCTTCGATCAAGACATTGAGGAACATTGCGTTCTCTTCGCGAAGGGCCTTCACAGCAGCCTTGAGGTTGGCTTCGTTTTCAACCACGGGCGTGGTAGCCATGGCATTGTCCGCGATGCCTACGCGTGTCTCTCGCTTACCTGCCGCGCGGATCGCCTGCATGGCCATGCCATGGGCCAGCACCACATGGTGGTTCAGCTGTGCCAGCTTGGCCGGGTCCAGCTGCAGTCCGGGGGCGTGCACCCCATCGCGGTAGCCTTGCTCGACGAAGGACCTCATCTCGTTCATCGTCATGAAGTGCGAAACGCGGTCTGAAAGATGCGCAACCGTGTACCCGCAGTAGTCAGCGAAGGCTTTAGTGATGTCGTGGTTCTGCCACCCGCCCTTGTCTTGAAGCGCCTGCGGCAGGTCCCAGTGGTAGAGCGTGCAGTAGGGCTCAATGCCGTTGGTATGCAGCTCGTCCACCATGCGCTTGTAGAAGTCCAGTCCTCTAGGGTTGGGTGCGCCCGTACCCGTCGGGAAGATGCGGGACCAGGCGATCGAAAACCGGCAGGTCTTCAGCCCCAGCGCTTTCATCAGCGCAATATCTTCCTTGTAGCGGTGGAAGTAATCATCCGCCACGTCGCCCGTGTCGCCGTTGTGTACCTTTCCGGGGGTGTGCGAGAAGGTGTCCCAGATCGAAGCACCGCGGCCGTCCTCGTGCACTGCGCCTTCTACCTGGTAGGAGGCTGTGGCAGAGCCCCAGAGAAAGCCCGCCGGAAAGCTGCGCGCCGCAGGCTTGGTCGGCTCGGCCGCGAGCGGCAGCGCGGGCGTCAGCGAGGAGGCAGCAGCCAGAATGGTGCCCGTCTTCAAAAAATCTCTGCGTTGCATGGCTCAGTCTCCCTCGGGAGCAAGGCGTCCCGAATTGCACGCAAAACAGCCTAGTCTCTTCTGTGCAGGTTCGTCACTTGCGTGGAGAGCCGTCCGGCCGGAGACGTATGAGGCCCAAAAGAAAAGACGCAAGCCACAGCTCGCGCCTTTCCCTCGTCGCATCCGCGCTGCCGCACTACTGCTTGTTCGTGCCACCGCACGCCGCACCGTCCAGGACCGCGGTCAGCTTCGTATCCGCGGCCGTCAGCTGGCGACTGTAGCAGGAACCGAGCGAGTCGTTCTGCTGATCATAGGCGGTGCTGGAGCCGGTATGCCCGGAAAGTGCGCCGCTGGCAGCGTAGTTGAGCGTGTCACTGCTGTTGACGTTCTCATCCCCGTAGCGCGTGTAGTACGTGAAGCCATCCAGCAGCTGCTTCTCGTAGCTGTAGTCCTGCTGGTTCACCTGGGACGCGATGAAGAACGAGCCATCCGCATTGACCTGGTAGTCGTACGTGAAGGTGAAGGGATAGACCATGACGCGATCGGTCTCGAAGTCCAGCGGACCATCCTTGGTGTGGGTCACCGAGTACGCGCCACTGGCCTGCGCTACGGTCTGCAGGTACTCGATCGAAGAATCAACGATCGTCTGGTAGTTGGCAAAGTCCACGGTCTCATCGATCGAGGTCTGAACCCTGCCGTGCGAGGTGTTGACATAGCCCGCTAGGTTGAAGGTTCGCTGCTGCACGACCAGCGAGTTGCCCGTAATCTCTCCCAGCGCGCTGGTCTGGTAGTCGTTCTTCACGTAGGGAGGCGTCGGTTGTGGCAGCGTGTTGTTGGTCAACTCGCCCGTTGTCTGTTGTGAGCCATGGTCGAGGAAGAGCAGCAGCGTTGCCGTATCGGCGAAGTAGCCATCTGCGTTCAGCACGCTCACCCCGACCGTGTGCGGATTCCCGTCCGAGAGCATGCCCGCAAAGGGGGTCAGGTCTACGCGATAGGGTTTGAAGTCGAGCGTCTGCACGCCGACCGTTGGCTCCCACAGGTACGGGTCGATGCCTCCGGTGTAGATCCAGGGATAGACCGGCGCGATGCCTGCCGGCTTGCCGTCGATCGAGATCTCTGTCTCCCGGAAGCCGGTGTTGCCGCAGTTGCCCAGCTCTGCCGCCACCTCGTTGGGCGAGCAGGTGTACCAGAACTCGTCGCCGCCCTGGCTCTGTGAGATCACGTCCAGGTAAGCGGCCTCAATGTTGCGTGGCAAGGAAAAGGTGGCAGCCAGAACATCGCTCGTACTGTTGAGAGTGTAGGTCGTATTCGTCCCGCCGGGCATCGGCAGCACCACGTCGGGCGCAGGCAGAGGCAGGTTGGCCAGGTTCGCCGGGTAGAACTCAAGGGCGGCCGACGCATAGATGATGCCGTCGTAGGTCACCCCGCCGGAGACTCCGACGAAGTTGCCGATGCTGGCTATGCCGGTCTGGCTTGAACGCAGCAGGGCGCTCAGGTCGGTGATGTCCCGTTCCACATGCCAGGAGGGACTGAGTGTCTTCCGCGGCTCCGCAGTCGTGCCGAAATACACGTTGGCGCCGCCGATGTAAAACTCTGCGGTGCGGTCATACTGCCGGCCCGCGGTCACTGTGAGATCGGCCGTCAGCACAACCTTTGCCCACGGTCCGCTGCCGCAACCAGCCGGCGGCGTGTAGGCAAAGGTCTTGTTGTTGTAGTCCGCAAACTCAAGATTGCTGAACAGCGTCACCGTGCAGGGCTGGGTGCTGGGGCGCTTTACCCCAGGCTCAGCCGACACCGGGTTGGAGGAGCCGACCTGGGGAAGGGTAGGCGCGACTACGACCTGTGCCCGGGCAAACGGAGCGGTCGCAAAGCAGAGCGCAGCGCCTACGAGCAGCGCATCGACAGAGGGGCGGAAGGATCGGGGGGCACGCAGAACATGCAAGGTATGGCTCCTCGGTAACGCGATAACGCGAGTGTGAGCAGCATACCCGCTCATGCCATCGAAGGATGCAGAAAATCAGCGGCATCGGAGTCCTGTCAAGCAGGCGGCCACGTTGCCGCCGCCCAAGTGTTCAGCGTGACTTCATCCACCCGGCCCTAACCTGATCCTTGTACGCATAAGGATGTGCGGGTGGTTGCGAGCGAGAGCGCTCTGATGTGTAGTCCAGGGGCGCTGGCCCTGCTCCTGCTCCTTGCGTGCGGAGGACCGGCTTGGGCGCAGGGTTCTTCTCCCGCCCCCGCCTCATCCGCTGTCACGATCGCCAGCCAGGTGCCGCTGCGCATCGCTGTCACTAGGCGTACCAAGCTCAAGTTGGGTGCAGCCGTTGCAGGGTCGCTGCTGGAGCCTCTCTACGTAGGAACACAGATGGTATTGCCTGCGCGGGCCATCGTCACCGGCAAGGTGGTCGATGCCCCGCCGGTTGACCGGGCGACACGCACTGCCGCACTGATGGACGGAGATTTCACTCCTCTGCACGTCCCGGTCGTCGACTTCGACTCCGTGCGGCTCTCCTCCGGTGCCGTCCTGCAGATGAACACAGTGGCCCACGTCCGCCAGGGAGAGCTCATTCGTTTCGTCCCCAAGCCCAAGCAATCCATCTTCCAAAAGATCAAGAGCATGGCCCGAGACCGCATCAAGGCCGACCGGGAAGAGGTGACCGCACCCCACAAGTCAGATCGCCTCCTGCGGCTGCTCTACCAGCAACTCCCCTATCACCCGCAGCGCATCTGGGCGAACACCCAGTTCGACGCCGAACTGCAGGCGCCACTGGATGTGCCCGGTGTCAGCGCGCAGCCCGTCGCCGCAGCACCCGCAGACGCGCTGCTGCGGGAGCAGCCCATCGTGCGTGTGCGGCTGACCGAAGGCGTCAGCTCCGAGTCAGCGCACAGCGGCGACGCGGTCCATGCTGCGCTTACCGCCCCTGTCTACGACCATGAGCGCCGCCTGATCTTCCCGGAAGGTGCAGCGCTTACGGGCGTAGTCCTGAAGGCGACGCCTTCCAGGAGACTGGGCCACAATGGGACTCTGCGCTTTGCCTTCCGATCCATGCAGCCGCTCTCCGGGGAAGCCCAGACCCTGCAGGGGCAGGTGAAGGGCGCCGAAGGCGAATCGACCGCCAACGTCACCGTCGATGAAGAGGGTGGCGTCCACGCAAACCCCGACCGCAATCGCTTCGTCGCGCCGTTGCTCCTGGCCGTGCTCGCGGCGGGCGGACACGACGACGACGGCGGCGCGGGGCGACAGGGCCTCGCCAGCAACGGCTTCGGCATCGTCGTGCGCCTGGTCGGGTTTACCTCGGGAAGCCGCAACTTCGCGACCGGGGTCGGCGCGTACGGCTTAGCCAAGTCCGTCTACCGGCACTTCCTCGCCCACGGCCGGCCAGTCACGTTTGCGCGCGACACAGCCATCGAGGTGCAACTCTCATCTCGTCGTTGAGGGCGCTGCGTCCCCGCCCAGGCTGTCTCGGTGCTCTCGTCAGGGCACGCATGCAAGATACGGCAGCTACCTTGCATCCCCGCGAACCCTTGTGGTATCACATAGAACATATTCAAGTTTGCTCCCTCGGAGCGAGCCTGGGTTTCATGAAGAGTGGTTGAGGGACGGGCCCTGTGACGCCACGACAACCGGCCGGAGCAATTCCGGACATCGGTGTCAACTCTCTCCTGTAGACCGCGAGGTCTTACGGGGAACATGAGATTCGGGGTGTGCATAGCAGCAGTGCTATCGCCATCTCGCACATTTCCTTGCTGTTCGCTGTACCGGTGGCAGAGCTGCATCTGCAGCTCCATCCTCCGGAGAGTCGTCAGATGTGCCCGTACCATCACCGCTCTCGATTGCGAGGGTGAGAGATGGCTGTAGCTTATGCGTTGCGATGTAGAGAGTGCGGCAAGCAGTATGGAAACGCGCCTCTTTCCATCTGTGAAGAGTGCTTCTCGCCGCTCGAGGTCTTTGTCGACCTGGAGCGAGCGAAAGAGACAGTAACCCGCGCGTCCATCGCCAGCGGACCTGACTCCATGTGGCGCTACCAGTCGCTGCTGCCGGTTGCCGAGGAGTACCTCCCCACCACGCCCTCAGGGTGGACCCCGCTGCTGAAAGCGCCCCACCTGGCAGGCCGCATCGCTACCGGCAAGGCCAATCTCTACATCAAGAATGATGCCGTCTGCATGCCCACGCTCAGCTTCAAGGATCGCGTGGTGGGTGTGGCGCTGGCCAACGCGCAAGCCTTCGGGTTTGACACGGTAGGCTGCTCGTCCACTGGCAATCTCGCCAATGCAGTTGCAGCCCAGGCCGCCCGCCTGGGGTTGAAGACCTACATCCTGGTGCCCGCTGATCTCGAGCCCGCCAAGATTCTGAACACGGAAGTGTATGGCGCCAACCTCATCCGCGTGGATGGGAGCTACGACCATGTCAACCGGCTCTGCTCGCAGATAGCTGACCGCTTCCGCTGGGGATTTGTGAACGTGAACCTGCGGCCCTACTACGCCGAGGGTTCAAAGACGGTAGGGTACGAGATCGCGGAGCAGCTGGGCTGGCGGCTCCCGGACAACATCGTGTGCCCGATGGCTGGCGGCTCGCTGATCACCAAGATCAAGAAGGCATTTCGTGAGCTCGTGGCGCTGGGCCTGGTAGACGACAAACGCGTGCGCTTCTTTGGGGCGCAGGCTACCGGGTGCTCCCCTATCGCGCGAGCAGTCAAGACCGGGGCTGACCACATTGAGCCGCAGCGCCCGGCGACGGTCGCCCGCTCGCTCGCCATCGGCAACCCTGCAGACGGCGTATATGCAGTGCGCGCCATTCTCGAGAGCGGGGGATGGGCCGAGGATGTTTCCGATGTGGAACTGGTCTCCGGCATGCGCGAGCTTGCCGAAACCGAAGGCATCTTCACCGAGACCGCGGGCGGAGTCACCACTGCCGTAACCGCGCGGCTCTACGCGCATGGCCGCATCCGTCCAGAAGAGCTCACCGTAACCTGCATCACTGGCAACGGGCTCAAGACGACCGATGCCCTCGCAGATTGCTTCATCAAGCGGGAAGCCGTGCGGCCGCGGCTGACCGACTTCGAAGAGTACATCGAACGCAACGAGTTTCTGGAGCAGCTGGTTCTGGGAGGCGCGGATGTCCGTTAGAGTGTTACTGCCGAATGCGTTTCAGAAACACACAAATGGTGAGCGCGAGCTACAATCCTCAGCCAGCCACCTGCCACAGCTGATCGATGATCTGGAGCAGCACTATCCTGCCCTGCGCACACACCTGCGCGCAGAGGATGGCACCGTGCGCCGCTTCATCAACTTCTACGTGAACGAGGAAGATATTCGCTTTTTGGGCAACGACAGTTACGCATTCAAGGATGGCGATGAGGTGCTGGTGATTCCGTCCATAGCCGGCGGCTCCTCTGCTGGCTGTGCCTGTTGCTCCTGCTGCGGGCAGAGGGAGTGCCTCTGCCTGCGATAGAGGAATGCCTCCTTGACGTCCGTGCTTGGCATGCCTGTTTGATATGCCGCATCGCAGCGTCGTCCTTTGCAAGGCACCTCCTGCCATGCTCCTTCTCTCCTATAATGACTCCTACTCAAGCGCGGACAGGTCGGCGGCGTAGGAAAGCGCCGCCCGACCTGTGAGCCCCGCAAGTGGGAAGAGGAAGACCGGATGACGCGACAGGAAATGGTTGCTGCGGTAGAGGCGGAGATAGGCCGCCTGGAGCAGGTACGTGAGCTACTGCAGAGATCGAACAGCGACAGGATTGTCGCGCTTGCAGGGACCGCCAAGGGTGCGCGCGAGGAGCAGAAGCGCACCATGAGTGCGGAGGGTCGGCGCCGCATTGCGCTGGCGCAGAAGCGGCGCTGGGCCAAGCAGAAGCGCGAACTCGCCGCCTCTTCCGATGCCAGAAAGTAGCCCACGGCTCCCATGATCCGCATCCAGCTGCTGCATCCAGAAGCCAGGGTGCCCACCGTGACCTACCCGGGCAGCGACCTGGGCTTTGACCTCTACGGGATAGAAGATGTCTGGCTTGAGCCGGGCAAGGTCGTCAAGGTGCGGACCGGCATCGCGGTTGAGGGCCCTGAGGGCTTCGGCTTTGTGCTCGGAGACCGATCTTCCCTGGCTGCCCGCGGCGTGACCTATGCCGGGGGCCGGATCGATGCGGGCTACCGTGGCGAGCTGCTGGTCTGCCTTGTTAACGTGAATCAGCCGGAGTACCGCCTGCAGATCACCGAGGACGATCAAGGCCGGCTCACCGGCGCGGTGCTTGAGAAGAGCGATGTGCGCGTGCTGCTTCGCAAGGGAGACAAGATCGTGCAGATGTCCCCCTTCGCCGCGAGAACACAGGAAGAAGTCGTGGTCGTTAGCGATTTGCCAGCGAGTGCGCGCGCCGGGCAGGGCTTCGGATCAAGCGGACGGTAAACAGAAAGAGCGCCGGCATCTCTGCCGGCGCTCTCTTGGTTCGGGCCCGTCGTCGCTCGGCTAGTTGACCGCCGCGATGATGGTGTTGTTCGGCTTGACCCGGAAGCGCTTGATCTTGACCGCGAGCTGCCGCTCGATCTTGCGCAGGTCGTTGCGTTCGCCAGCCGTCGTAAAGGTAGAGGCGACGCCGCCGCTGCCCGCGCGTCCGGTCCGGCCGACGCGATGCACGAAGTCTTCTGCTTCCTTGGGCATGTCGTAGTTGACCACGTGTGCCACGTGCTTGACGTCAATCCCGCGTGCGGCGACGTCGGTAGCGACGAGCACGCGCTGCTGGCCCATCGAAAAGCTGCGCAGTGCTGCGTTGCGCTGCGCCTGGGTGCGGTCCCCGTGAATGCGAGCCGCCTCCACACCGCCCTTGGACAGGCGCATGGCAATGCGGTCGGCCCCATGCTTGGTGCGAACGAAGACGATGAAGCTGCCCGCCTCGGACTTGATCAGGTGCTGCAGCAACTCCAGCTTGTTGTCCGACTCTACTTCAAAGGCCTGCAGTTCCACGTTCTCGGCCGGCTTGAGTACTGAGCCGATCTCGATGCGGGCAGGCGTCTTCAGGTAGTCGCGGACCACTTCCTTGATCTGGCTGTCGAGCGTGGCCGAGTAGCACAGCGTCTGACGTGCCGTCGGCAGGCAGTCCGCAATCCGACGGATGGCCGGCTTGAAGCCCATGTCCAGCATGCGGTCCACCTCGTCCAGCACCAGGATCTGGACACCGTCCAGCTTGACCAGGCGCCGGCTGATGAAGTCTTCCAGGCGTCCCGGGGTCGCGACTACCAGGCGGGCACCGCGGCGCAGCGCCTCCAGCTGGGGGCCTTCCGCCATGCCGCCAACGACTAGGGCCACACTGATGTACTGCCCCTGGGTCAGCAGGCGGAACGCCTTTTCTACCTGCATCGCGAGCTCGCGCGTCGGCAGAAGGATCAACGCCGAGGCTCCGCGAGCCTTGTTGGTCTGCAGGCGCTCGATGATCGGGATCAGGAAGCTGAGAGTCTTGCCGGTGCCGGTCTGCGCCGTTGCCAGCACGTCCTTGCCTTCCAGCGCCGGAGGAATGGCGCTGGCTTGGACCGGAGTGGGATGGGTGTAGTTGCAGGCAGTAAGGCGGCTCTTGAGTGAGTCGGAAATCAAAAAATCAGCGAATTGAGTCATCGAATCCTTGGCCGGTCGTCTCCCGGCATAGTTTCCCTGGCCGCTGGGCGCAAGCGCCACGGAGCAGGACAGAGTATCTTGTGCGTTGGAAAAGACCGGGGGACTCGCTCCGGGAAGTTCGGAGCCTCGCCCTGACTGGATCCGGGAATTCGCTCCCTTCTCAGGAGGAGCCCGGACAGAAGAGAAGCACTTCGGCTTCGATTCTGGCCTCTACCGCAGCTACGCACATCGGCGGGCCGCTCGAGTGCGCGGGTCCGACGTTTCTTAATCCGCACCTCGATAGGAAGCGGATGCGCTGTAGGGCTTGGAGTCTTCTCTGCTCGACGGGCCCAGCTTCATTACGCCGGAACCGCTCACAACCCAATCACTGAGCGCGTGCCAAGCATAGCAGAGAAACTTGTCGATGCGCCAGTACTTCTTTCAAGATTGATTTAGGCGAAGCAGAGCTCTCGCTCCGTCACTTCCCGGCGGGATGCAGCGTGACGAACGCCCGCCCCACGTACAACCGGTAGGCGCTACCCTCAGGCGCTGCCACCATCTGCAGCGGCACAGGA